>JACCZZ010000133.1 GCA_013695715.1 Chitinophagales bacterium
AATTTACAGCATGATAATGGATTTGCAAATGTCAATTGCTACACTTCAAATCCAATCATCATTTCAAATGATACAATTACCGTAGTTAATCTTCCACAATGTAGCCTTACAAATTCTCCCGGAGGAATAACGTGTGTAAGTATAGCTCCTTCAACTGTTCTCAATTTTAAATAGAGATGAAAACTTTATAATTATATGATAGATTTTAATGCCATAAGGTGGAAGATTATAAACGATGACCTTGAAGGGATGGAAATGTTGTATGATAGATATGCTGAAGCCATCTTCTTTACGATTTGTCAACTGGTTCCCGAAGTAGAAAAATCTGAAGAAATTTTGATAAATGTATTCCAGAAAATCTGGAATGAAAGAACCGCTCTGCCAGAATCACAGGATGCATTTTATATCTGGTTATTCAAAATGACCCGTAACGCTGCCTCAGGAAATTCTTTTTTTTCTATGAATTAATTCTTACCTTTTTACATAGCTTATTTAGACCCCAAATTCAGATTTTTGTAGGCATAACCGTGGAGATTAATCCAAACAATCCTTCAGTTAAAATATGACTTACAAAAGAGTTATCATTTAAATCACCGATCAACATTGTACAAGAATTTCGCTTCTGATCTGGCCTCCGGTACCAAAGGATTGATGCGAAGGGTTATTGTTGCTTTCTTGTTCACGCTGCTCGTTATAAGTATAAGCATTTACCTATCGTGGAAAAGCTTTGTTCAATTGCATGAAAACGCAACCATTGTAGAACTAACTCACAATCAGCTTTCAAAATATGAAGAACTGTTAGCAACAATAATCAATGCTGAGTCTTCTGAAATGGGATATGCGTTTACAGGTGATACAGCCTTCCTTTTACATTTAGTAGCTGCTGAAGATTCTGTCTATAATCAACTGCAGAACATCAGATCACTTGTAAAAGATGATCCTTTAAAACTTGAAAGGGTAAAAGTATTAGAAACTCTTATTGCTGAAAACTTTACTGCCCTTGACAGTATTGTAGCGCTGCAAAAGACAGGCAACATATCAAGCGGTAGTTATAAAATATATGCTAAGGGTGAAACTATAATATCCCGCATAAAGCAAGTGATTAAGGAGGCTAATATGGACGAAACAGCCCTTA
This sequence comes from Chitinophagales bacterium, assembly GCA_013695715.1. GTDB lineage: Bacteria > Bacteroidota > Bacteroidia > Chitinophagales > UBA10324 > JACCZZ01. The sequence goes on from JACCZZ010000133.1 coordinate 1,136, forward strand.
TGAATCTTAAAAATCAAAAGGGTAGAATAGCAATTACACAGTATAGAGTAACCATAATTTTGTTTTTATTAATTGTAATTGCCACCATTATTACATCACTAATTACTATCATATCTGAATTCCGGAAACGTGCGCTTTTAGAAGACTTGCTGAGAAGCGTTCTAAATGCATCTTTAAACGGAATCCAATCTTTTGAATCCATTCGTGATCTTTCCGGGAAGATCATTGATTTTCGTTTTATACAGGCCAACGCCACTTCTTATCAAATGGGCTCCGGGGTCGAAAATTCTTATATAGGTAAAACCTTAAGAGAGGTTTCTCCGGCCATTGCTTTGGAAGGGCTCTTTATGCAATATGTTACCGTAGTGGAAACAGGCATTCCTCTGAATACAGAACACTATTTCAATTCCGATGGGGTAAATGGCTGGTTTCGTATTGTAGCTGTAAAGCTTGGAGACGGTTTTACTGTTACTTTCGACAACATTACCGAAGCAAAGCAAACTAAGATTGAGCTTGAGAATAATGTGAAAGCGCTAAAACGATCAAACGAGGAACTTCAGCAATTTGCTCACATTGCTTCGCACGATCTTCAGGAGCCCCTTCGTAAAATACTAGCATTCACCGATCGTGTTAAAGAAAAAAATGGAGAAACACTATCTAATGATTCATTGAATTATTTTGATCGGATTGTAAACTCTGCTCATAGAATGCGTAACCTCATAAACGACCTTTTGAGCTATTCCCGGTTTAGCAACACAGATATTGAAACTGAACCCGTTGACTTAAATCTGCTATTAAAAGATATTCTATCTGATCTGGAAATGGCAATACAGAAAAAGAATGCTGAAGTTGTAATTGGAGATTTACCTGTTATTGATGGAATAAAAATTCAATTACAGCAATTATTTCAAAACCTCATAAGTAATTCATTAAAATTTTCCAGCACTTCAAGAATTCCAATCATCGAAATAATATGTAAAAATCATATCAAGGCTGACCTCTTACATAATGGTTCAGGAGAATCTAACCATTGGTGCAACATATATGTAAAGGATAACGGGATAGGGTTTGAACAACAGCATGCTGAGAAAATTTTTCAAATATTTCAGCGACTTCATGGAAGAAGCGAATTCGAGGGCAGTGGCATTGGTTTATCTATTTGTAAGAAAATAGTTGAGAATCATCATGGAAAAATAAGTGCTTCAGGTTATCCGGATGAAGGCGCTACTTTTACGATCACTCTGCCAGTTATACAAAAGCAATTTGTAAATAATTGATCAGGAACTCTTCCCTGCTGCATTATCTCATGCATACTTGTTCTTTTTTACCTTTAAAGTATAATTTACGATTTAATTATTGATGCATGGCAAAGGATCCCCTACATATATTGCATTTAGAAGATGATGAAGAAGATTACATATTAATACGGGATCTGTTAGAGGATACCGATCAGCAGACATACGAAATTGACTGGATACCTTCTTTTGAAGATGCCAAAGGAAAAATTGCTTTAGATGGTTATGATATTTGCCTGGTGGATTATATGTTAGGTAAGTATACTGGATTAGAGGTTTTGAAGTATATCAGGGAAAAGAACCCTCACCTTCCTGTTATAATTTTTACCGGCAGGGGAGACGATAACATTGATATTGAAGCCATGAATGCTGGCGCCGCTGATTATTTAATTAAAGGTCAGATAGATGCCAATATACTTGAACGGAGCATTCGCTATGCAATAAGTCATTCCCGCACATTGAAGCAGTTAATTGAAAATGAAAAAAGCCTTCGCGCTGCTGAACAGTTCGCGCTTACCGGAAGAGTTGCACAACTTATTGCACATGAGGTTAGAAATCCTCTAACAAATGTCAAGCTTGCACTACAGCAATTACAGGAAGAGATTCAGGATAAGGAAGAGGAGCATACAAGCCTGTTTGAATTGATTGATCGGAATTGCAACAGAATCAATCAGCTTATTACTGATTTACTAGATTCAACCCGGTTCAATCAGCTTAACTATGAGAATGTTTCAATCAATAATATCTTAGATGAAACCGTAGAGCTTGCACGAGACCGTTTAGAATTGAAGAAAATAAAGGTCCAAAAATCTTACAGAAATGATATTTGCGTTGTGCACATAGATAAGGAAAAGATGAAGATAGCCTTTTTAAATATACTTATTAATGCAATTGAAGAAGTACCTGAAGGTGATGGAATCATTAAATTAATAACAGAAAAGCGCCAGGATAAATGTATAGCCATTATTTCCGACAATGGAAAAGGCATTGATCCAAATGCACTTAACAGAATTTTTGAACCCTTTTTTACTGGTAAGAAAAAAGGTCTTGGATTAGGGTTAACTACCACATATAACATCCTCCTAAGTCATAATGGAAATTTGAAAGTAGAAAGTGAGATAGGTAAAGGATCCTCCTTTATTATAACTCTCGATTTTACTTCAAACAAATAATCTTATGTTTATTCGAACTTAGTCTAATGAAGCAGCCCCTGCCAGTGAAGCTACCTTCTGCCAGGTGAAGCTACCTTCTGACAGGTCCTCAATTTAAATAACTCGTTTCCTTATTTATATCGGAGTATCACCCCTTATCACTCGCAAAATTATAGCGATTACCGCAATCACCAATAGAATGTGGATTATTGACCCAACATGAAAATAAAAAAAGCCCAGCAACCATCCAATGACTAGTATCACAGCAACGATGTAAAGTAAGTTGTTCATGAGATGTAGATTGAGTGAGTAATATATAAAGCAAAATGTACTTAAAAAAACCTTGCCTAAAATAATATTAGTAGTTCATTCAAAGAACATGAGTGCTGAATGGTATCGCAGCAATAGCTTTAGGAAGTTATTAGTAGGCAATTCGTAAATAAAATTCCACGCTGTGGGAAAATCCCTCCTTATACCAGAGGCCTTGAACTGCTTTGATTAAGCGTGGTTTAAACAATTAGAAAGGATATCTACAACCGCTTGCTTACTAAAAGGTTTGATTAAAAATGCAATTGCGCCTAATTCTACAGCCTTTGTTTTATAATCGTCGTAGGCGCTGATAATCACAACCTGGATTTCAGGGTATTGGATGCTCAGTCGGGATAAGAAATCAATTCCACTACCATCCGGAAGGTTTATATCTAAAAATATCAAGGGAGGATTTATTTTGTCGATGCTCCCCAAAGCATCTTCCAGGGAATGAACATAGATTGCCCTCATCCCATTTTTCTCTATTATCTTGGCCAAAAGGATACAAATTTCCTTTTCGTCGTCGATAATTAATATAGACCTATTTTCCACCGGATCAAATAATCCCATTTGTAAAAGTTAACAATCCTTTAACCAAAATAAAAGGAAAGGCATACGATGCTATATAGGTTATCAACCTTTCATCTTGTGAGATTTCTCGTCTTAATAGAGGATAAGGGATTGACTCAAGCGAAAAGGGCAAAATTTATCTGCAATTAGGAAACTGAAGAATTTAACTATAAATAAACATAGAACCATCTAGATATATGGGCATTGATTGCACATAAGGGGATAATAATGGATAAACATGAAAACTATTACCCAAACGCTTTGAACAGATCTGGCACCGTATTGTTATTAGAGTTTAGCAGTCTGCAATCTACCGTACGCGCCATTTAAGCCATTTATAAGAGTGCATACTGAAGTACTTATTAAATAAAATATGCAAAAAGCGAATCCTAAAAAGAAGATTAGAAGAGCACAGAATCAGGAAAGACCTGGTTTAGAGTATAAGATGGATCCTAAACCGGTTTCCGATACACCCCGACCTGGGAGTGGGAAGCTTGCCGGAAAGGTAGCTCTCATTACAGGTGGTGACAGTGGTATCGGAAGGGCAGTGGCTCTGCTTTTTGCTAAAGAAGGTGCAGATATAGCTCTTTCATACTTAAATGAAGAGGAAGATGCTCTGGAAACTAAGAATGTCATTGAAAAACAATACAACCGCACCTGTCTGTTACTATCGTACGATATTAGCAAAGAAATAAATTGTGTACAGGTAGTTCAGAAAACAGCAGGTAAGTTTGGTCGAATTGATGTGCTGGTGAATAATGCGGGTATGCATTATGAGCGTGAAAGTTTAGGAGAGATCAACTCACCTGAAATGATTCAGACTTTTGCAACCAATGTATTTTCAATTTTCTGGATTACCCGACAGGCTCTTATTCATATGAAAAACGGTGGTGCTATTATTAATACAGCATCAGTCACTGCTTATAGAGGCAGTAGTACATTAATAGATTACGCAAGTACTAAAGGAGCCATTGTATCCTTTACGAGAAGTCTTTCAGCTAACCTGATAGAAAAGGGAATTCGTGTAAACGGTGTGGCACCTGGGCCTATCTGGACCCCCTTAATAGTCTCATCTTTTGACTCTAAGAAAGTTTCAGAATTCGGCAGCGATGTGCCTATGAAGAGAGCGGGTCAGCCTTCAGAAATTGCACCATGTTATTTATTTTTTGCATGCGATGACAGTGCTTACATTACTGGGCAGTTCCTTCACCCTAATGGAGGAGAAATTGTAAATGGATAATTAATTTTATGCTCAATACCCTTGACATTTCCACGGATGAGATAATGATTCTGCCCGCCAAGCAACTTCGGAAAATAATGCGCCAACCGGCCAAATGTGCCGAAGCGGTTCACCTTGAATATGTATCAGACCAGGCGCCTGGTATAACTCGCATCTTACACGGTAAAGAATT
>JACCZZ010000195.1 GCA_013695715.1 Chitinophagales bacterium
ATGTAGCTACAGGTATTTACAATCTAAATTCTCTGGAGCATTCCATCAGCATCACTCCGAATCCTGCTCATGATTACATAACTGTCTCAGGTAATAATGTTGTCATCGAGAATATTAAATTGTTAAATGTTGAGGGAGGGGAAATTTTTGTATTACACAGATCTAAGGGTTCAAGTGGTTCAGATTTAATCGATATTTCAAAACTTCCTTCAGCAATCTATATTCTAAAAGTGCAAACGGAAAAGGGTGTAATAACCAAAACAGTCAGTGTTAGCCATTATTAATTTTTATTCTTACAACTACCCTTATAATATAGGATTTTTTATCTTTAACAGGAACCCTTAACAAGCAGGTCATAATATTTAGTTCATGGAAGGATCAAAAATTATAATGAGCCGCGGGAAACTTAAAATTCCGAATGATCCAATCATTCCGTTCATTGAGGGGGACGGAACGGGCCCTGATATATGGCGTGCTTCAGTAAGGGTTCTCGATGCCGCTGTTCAAAAAGCCTTTAAAGGGAAAAAAGTTATTATTTGGAAAGAAGTACTGGCAGGTGAAAAAGCCTTCAACAAAACAGGTAACTGGCTTCCTGAGGAGACACTCACGGCTTTCAGGGAATATCTTGTTGGAATTAAGGGTCCGCTTACTACCCCTGTAGGGGGTGGTATTCGGTCATTAAATGTAGCCCTTCGCCAGATACTTGATCTCTATGTCTGCCTTCGGCCCGTTCGTTATTTTACAGGAGTGCCTTCCCCTGTCAAACATCCCGAACTGGTGAGTATGGTGATCTTTCGTGAAAACACAGAAGACATTTATGCAGGTATAGAATACGCCGCAGGAACCGTTGAAGCACAAAAAATATTAAGCTTTTTCAAAAAGAATTTTCAAAAGGAATATGATAAGATTCGTTTCAATGACAAAAAACGTGGCAGAGAATTCCTGAAGCTATCTAAAGGTCAGAACAATCCTGAGACTGCGGTAGGCATTGGCTTGAAACCTGTATCCCGGATTGGTTCACAACGGCTCATCTCTGCTGCAATAGATTATGCGATTGAACATGGTAGTAAATCTGTAACCATGGTTCATAAAGGAAACATTATGAAATATACTGAAGGGGCTTTTCGCGATTGGGGTTATCAACTTGCAGAAGAAAAATATAATGCAGAAACTTATACCTGGTCTAAGTGGGAGCGTACAAAAAAAGAGCTTGGTGAAGAAGCTGCCAACGAGGAACAGAGGTCAGCCATTGCTTCAGGTAAAATAATAATTAAGGATGCTATAGCTGATATAACACTTCAGCAAGTGCTTACCCGTCCTGAAGATTTTGATGTAATTGCAACCTTAAATCTTAATGGCGATTACCTCTCAGATGCTTTGGCTGCACAAGTTGGTGGAATAGGCATTGCCCCTGGTGCCAACATTAACTACATTACTGGACATGCAATATTTGAAGCAACCCATGGTACGGCTCCTAAATATGCGGGCCTTGATAAGGTGAACCCAGGCTCTGTAATTCTTTCAGGAGCAATGATGATGGAATATTTTGGATGGCAGGAAGCAGCGAACCTAATTTATGATGGACTTGAAAAATCTATTGCCGCCAAACGCGTAACCTACGATTTTCACCGTCAAATGGAAGGTGCGACACTTTTGAAGTGCTCAGAATTTGCAGATGAGATCATCAGCAACATGTAAGAACATCATCATAAACAAAATTATAATACAGGATGAATCCCCCGGAACCAACAATAACCATTCAGCAACTAAAAAGCATTCTGGAAAAAGATCGTAACGAGGTGCTGCTAATCGATGTCAGAAGTAAAGAAGAATTTGAAACACAGCACATCCCTGGTGCTGTTAATGTTCCATCAAATGGAATAATGGAATTTGCAAATGATGCGTCAGAAAGAGATAAAACTATAGTTACGATTTGTAATCATGGAGGGAATCGTTCTCAAAGCGCAGCTCAAACTCTTCGTGACAGTGGTTTAAAATCGAGTTATTTAGAAGGGGGTACAGCTGGTTGGTATGATGAAGAATCAACGGTTCCTTCTATTCACTAAATCAGGATACCTTCCGAAAACCCATTGAATGCGATCTAAAGGCGGTTATTAATCCTGCCACTTTAAGGTCTTAATCAATTCCATAACATCCGGTTTAATAAAACTAAGAACCGGAGCTATTGAATCTGCATTAGGTGTATTGTAAAAATATAGCGATCCCCTCAGAAAATGTTTGATACTATCGGTTATAAAAAATTGAAGCGCTGATGCGGCATTGCCACCTACTTCATAATAGATGCCGTACACATGGTTGGGTGTAGATAAATAAT
>JACCZZ010000198.1 GCA_013695715.1 Chitinophagales bacterium
GTATCGCACAGCTTCCTTACCGGTTGAATTTTGAATATTTATTAGATCAGGGTATATTAGATAGGTCAGAATTAAGCAGACAAGGCATTTCTTTAAATCTGCTGCCATCATTTTTAGATAATCATTTGAACATTGATGCAAATGCCAAGTTTTATCATACCGATAATTTTTTTGCTGATCAGGGAGCTATAGGTGCCGCTGTTACCTTTGATCCTACGCAACCTGTAACTGTAGATGATGATACTACTTATGGGGGGTACTTTCAATGGGTTGACGCATCAAATAACCTTATCAATCTGGCACCTAAAAACCCAGTAGGTTTATTAAACCAGAAGGATGATGAAAGCCAGGTGAATAGAATGATCGGCAATATAAAGCTTGATTATAAATTCCATTTTTTGCCTGATCTGCACGGCGTTGTTAACCTTGGTGGCGACCTTACACGCAGCAGCGGAACAGTGGTAATTCCCGAAGAAGCAGCATCATCTTTTAATGCAAGTACCGGTGGTGGAACAAACAACCATTATAAACAAAGCAAAGACAACAGGCTGCTTGAGGCATATCTTAATTATGTGAAGGAATTGAAAAACGTTTCAAGCAAAATTGAGCTCACTGCCGGTCATTCTTATCAGAACTGGCTGACGAAAACTCCATCATTTCCAAACATTGACTATAGCGGTGACACAATAACTCCGGCAGGCATCGATTTCGAAACCGAGAATACATTGCTCTCATTCTTCGGAAGGCTGAATTATCAACTAAAAGAAAAATACATGGCTACAGGCACTTTACGGTATGACGGCTCCTCCCGCTTCAGCCCGGATAACCGTTGGGGCTTATTTCCCTCTGTAGCCGTTGCGTGGCGTATTTCAGAAGAGAATTTTTTACATGATGCAGGTATTTATCTTAAGCTACGTGCAGGTTATGGAGTTACAGGTCAACAGGATATTTTGGGGAATGATTATCCTTATATTGCTAATTACGACTCCAGCACCTCCACTGCCCAGTATCAATTTGGCGATGCATTCTATTATCTGCTTCGGCCTGATGGTTATGATCCCAATATTAAATGGGAAGAAACAAGAAGCTATAATGCAGGGCTTGACTTTGGGTTTGCAAAGGATAAAATCTCCGGCAGCATCGATATTTACAAAAAAGTAACTGATGATCTTCTTGCAACAATCCCTGTTCCAGCAGGCACCAACTTTACCAATCAAATATTAACTAACGTGGGCAGCATGGAAAATACAGGTGTTGAAGCAAACATCAATGCAGTTGTGATATCAACTAAAAATACGTGGCTTGAATTCGGTATAAATGGTACAGCTAATGCAAATGAGATTACAAAGCTCACGAAGGTTGAAGACACAACGTCTGTAGGTATTCAGGTGGGTGGAATCTCAGGCGGTATTGGAAATACAATTCAGATTCAATCGGTCGGCTATCCTACATTTACCTTTTTCGCATATCAGCAGGAATATGATGAGGGTGGCAATCCCATTGAAGGCGAATACGCAGATCAAAACGGCGACAACATAATCAATGCAGATGATCTCATATGGGGAGAAAACCCAACACCAGATTTCTACATGGGGTTTAATGGAAATTTCAGGTATAAAAAATGGACAGCAGGTTTTTCAATGAGAGGTGAATTTGGAAATTATATTTACAACAACGTAAACTCAACAAGAGGGGTGTTTCAAAATATTCCCACCACAGGAACTTACCTGCAAAATCTTGTTGCTAATTATAATGAATCAAACTTTCAGACTTTCCAGTTTCTATCTGATTACTATATTGAAAAAGCATCATTTTTAAGAATGGATTATGTAACCTTAGGTTATAATTTTGGGAAAATCATAAACAATCGTGCATCACTTGCATTATCTGCTACCGTGCAAAATGTTTTTGTGATCACTCCATATTCTGGGCTCGATCCTGAAATAGCCGGTGGAATAGATAACATTATATATCCACGTCCGCGCATTTATTCACTCAACCTCAATCTTAATCTTTAAATCTTTTCAGAGATGAAAAAAATACATTTAATCTTAATGGTGGTGTTCATGCTTGCAAGTATATCATTTCAGTCATGCTTTAAAGATCTTGATCTTAATCCGGTCAATGGCACAGATGCGGTAGATGTTTATGAAAACGCTTCCAACTATATTCATGTGCTTGCAAAGCTTTATGCAGGGTTGGCTATTACCGGCAACCAGGGCCCTGCGGGCAACGCAGATATTGCAGGCATTGATGAAGGTTTTTCTGCATATGTCCGTGTGCTGTGGAACATGCAGGAGCTGCCTACCGATGAGGCAAAATGCGCATGGAATGATCCCGGAATTCCGGAATTGAATAAAATGACATGGTCATCTACCAATTCATTTGTAACGGCAATGTATTACCGCATTTTTTTCCAGATTCCACTTTGTAATGAATTCATC
>JACCZZ010000219.1 GCA_013695715.1 Chitinophagales bacterium
GGCAGAAAGAATGGGTACAGATATCAGGTTTGGATACATTAGCAAGGCAGATTTCACGGGGCCTGTTCACAAACTTCTTATAGATGGAGGTGAAGAAATTTTTAGTCACACAATTATTATTTCTACAGGTGCATCAGCAAAATGGCTTGGCCTGCCTTCAGAACAACGTTTGAACGGAAGCGGTGTTTCGGCTTGTGCAGTATGCGATGGATTTTTTTACCGGGGCCAAGAGCTTGCAATAGTGGGTGCTGGAGACACTGCTTGTGAAGAAGCTCTTTACTTATCAAAGCTTTCACCGATGGTCCACATGCTCGTGCGAAGCGCTAAAATGAGGGCTTCTGCTGTAATGCAGGAACGAGTAATGAGCAATCCAAAAATAAAAATATATTGGAACACTGAAACAATGGAAGTGCTTGGTGAGAAACTCGTGGAAGGTGTGAGAATCAGGAATCGGATTTCGAATGAAGAGCTGATTATTCCCGTAAAAGGATTTTTTGTTGCCATCGGCCATATACCTAATTCAGGGCCATTCAAATCCTTTGTTGAAACAGACGAACAGGGGTATATATTAACTATGCCCGGTACAACAAAAACCAATGTTAAAGGTGTATTCGCTGCAGGTGATGTACAGGACAAAAACTATCGGCAAGCCATAACTGCTGCAGGTTCAGGTTGCATGGCTGCACTGGATGCAGAACGTTATCTTTCTTCTATAGGCATACACTAACCTATTTACTTTCTTTATTGCTGTGGTTCCCATCATTCGGAAATAATATTGATTCTTCTATCTTTGCGCGGCCAAAACAAGCCCTTACCAGCCCATGAAGATCAGTATTGAATCGAAACACCTTAGCGATGGTGTTGTTGTTTTACAGCCTGAAGTATTTAAAGATGAACGGGGATTCTTTATGGAAACATTCCGTATTGACCAGTTTCAGGAAATGGGTTTGCCCATAGAATTTGTTCAGCATAATCATAGTGGCTCTGTTAAAGATGTCGTGCGCGGACTCCATTTTCAATGGGAGCCCGGAATGGGTAAGCTGATGCGTGTGCCTGTAGGTTCTGCCTTTCTTGTAGCAGTTGATATTCGAAAGGGATCTCCAACCTTTGGTAAATGGTATGGCCGTGAAGTTTCTTCAGAGAACAAGCTGATGATATATGCCCCCCCAAGCTTCGCAAGGGGATTTGCCGTACTAAGCGAGTATGCTGAGATTCAATATATCTGTACAGGCATGTATAATAATAAAGGTGAAAGCGGAATTCGCTGGAACGATGATTCAATTGGTGTCGACTGGCCTGTTAAAAACCCCATTCTTTCCAAGAAAGATGAGACTGCTCAAACCTTAAACGAATGGACTCAGAGAGCTGAATCTGATTTTTTTACCTATTAACCTTATTGCACCCAAAAAGAGATAGAGGTCAAGCAATGGCTGTCAAAGGTGTATTAAATTCCATAAGTAATTTATAATGAAAGCAAATAAAAACATAAGATGAAAATACTAATTGCTGGTGGAGCAGGATATATTGGTTCTGCACTTGTGCCTAAAGTGCTTGACAGGGGATATGAAGTTGATGTAGTAGATCTGCTCTGGTTTGGAAATCATTTGCCTGAAGAGGTGAAAGTAATTGAGAAAGACATCTTCGATCTTCATGAAAATGATCTGGAAGGATATGATCAGGTCATTTTTCTGGCTGGATTGTCAAACGATCCTATGGCAGAATTCTCTCCTGCAAAAAACTTCGTCAGCAATGCATCTTCTCCTGCTTATCTTGCTTACATAGCCAAGCGTGCTGGTGCAAGACGGTTCATATATGCAGGATCATGTTCCGTGTATGGATACACAGTAAATGAATTGTATGACGAAAGCTCACCGGCAGTTTCAAGCTATCCATATGGAATATCAAAATTACAGGGAGAACAGGCAGTGATGCAGATGCATGATAAAGATTTCTCGGTGATTGCCTTCAGGCAGGGAACAGTGAGTGGCTACAGTCCCCGAATGCGTTTGGATCTGATTGTAAACACTATGTTCAAAACCGCTGTGGCAACAGGAGAAATCGTCATTAACAATCCTTCCATCTGGCGACCAATTCTTGCACTACAGGATGCTACAAGCGCTTACATAAGAGCAATAGAATCTGCATCGGAAATATCAGGCATTTTTAATATTGCCTCTGGAAATTACACCGTAGGTGAAGTCGCCGATTTTGTAAAAGAAGCAGTTGAGAAAAAGATGGGTATGAAGATTAAACTAAACATAAAAAATGTACAGGATTTTAGGAACTATAAAGTTACAAGTGAAAAAGCCGTTAACATGTTAAGCTTTAAACCCACTCACAGTGTAGAATCAATACTTGATGAACTGGTTACTAACTATGAGAGCTTCAAGGACTTTGAAAATCCTAATTA
>JACCZZ010000221.1 GCA_013695715.1 Chitinophagales bacterium
ATATAAGCTCGCTGATGCGGATAGCAAACTGACTTATGAAGGTCTACAGAAAATATTGGGAAAGAAAGTTTATTGCATTCGCGCCAATTACCCTAAGGGCGACTCTTTGGCTGCATTGTACCCATGGTGGTATTACTTTGATATACATTCAAAAGCCCTTGTTGCTAACGCAATCAATGAGAACGATGGCACCTTTGACTTGACAGAATATCTTTCTTTTGATACAGTCAATGGAATGAAGTTTCAATCCAAAAGAATGATCTCATTAGCTGACAAAGACAAGAAAGTGATGTACAAAGGCAACCTAGTTATTAATAGTGATATTAAAACGTACGACTCACTTCCCGATTCTGTATTTTATCCGCCAGGAGCAAATAAAAAACTAAATTATAAAAATGCAATCCAAAAAAGCCCCCTCTAATGTGAATCGGGATATTTGAGATCAGAATTCATTTATATAGGAAAAGGAAGCAAAGAGAATGCATAACGTTCGATCAAATATTTAATAATTGGTGATTGAAGAACATTTCGCATAATTTACCCGAATAAAAGTTAAAACCTTAAGTAGAATTTCATAAATTTAGCCTCTCCAAAATTTCACAATATGCAAGACGAAAAAAATTCTATAGATCCTCAGAAGGATGCTTTCAAAGAAAGACTTACCTGGAAAGATGATATGATCGTAAAGGACCTGGTGAAACCCATTACTCTCAGGCGTGTTCGTCTTATTCAAATAATGGCTTTTATAGCAGCTGTAGCCATTACAGGTGTTTTTTTGTGGCTGAAATATTTGCAACCACCATCAGGTGAAAAGCTTGTAGCGGAAATGATTCAGGCCGCAGGTGGCATGGATGCATGGAAACAAATTCATCAGGGGAGTTTTTTGCGTACACACAAGATGTATGATGAGAAAGGAAACATAATAAAGCAGGATGATGAAACCTTTTATTTTATGAACAATGATCAGGGGCATCAGCTTATGATCAAATCTCATTCGATGAATGGTGATGATGTAGTAATAGGACAGGATGCGAATAACCACTACTGGGGTTCATTAAATGGTGAATCAGGTGATGCCCATGCAATTGCGAAAAAGATGGAATACATGTGCCATGATGATGAATGTGTGCCTCTTTGCTCAAGTGAAATGGCATTTTATCGTTTCTCCATGCCATTCAATCTGGTTGATCCGGGAGTGATACCAAAATACACAGGCACTGCAACACTTAATGGCAAAAAAGCAATGCTTCTTGATGTAACCTTTGATCCTAAGATTGGCAAAGACCGGTGGGTATTTTATGTTGATCCTTCTTCCAAACTTATCAGGAAAATTGAGCACTACTCATCTCTTGAAAGTAATGAGCAACCTGAAGAAATTTACTGGTCAGATTTCAAACCAGAAAACAACGTCACTATCGCTCACTCCAACAAATATTACCGCAGCAATGGAAGGATACTTGAAGAATATCAAATCTCTAACGTTAACTTCAACCCTGCTTTCACAAATAAATTTTTTAACAGTCCGATGGCATCGCAGTAAGGTGTTAAGGCGGAAAAATTTTCATTATTGAAGTTGCTATTGTTGATCAGGTTACCTCACTCATTGGTAATGTTATTATAGCTTGGTTCTATGAAAGCAATTCAATGAATATTCGTAGAAGTAATGTTGCCTTTTTATTAGTTACTGTACTCGCCTTCTGTTCTTGTACCAAAGCGGGTCTGGGTGGCGAAGCTTCCATTGCTGCCTTTCCAAAACATCACGAGCAGCCAATTCCGGGTTGTTATGTTTATATAAAATATGATGCTAAAGAGTTCCCTGGCACCGATATAAGTATTTATGATGATTTCCAAATCGCCGAAGAAGAACCGGGGCAAGATCCACACGTCCATTTTGGGGGACTAAAGAATGGTGAATATTACCTCTATGGTGTTGGATTTGACAGTTCTATAAATGCAGAAGTAACTGGTGGAATTCCAATAGAAATAAAAGAGAAAAGGAGTGAAATAGACATATTGCTTCCAGTAACTGAGTAATACTCCCATTTCGAAGGCAACTTATCTTTTGCAGTGATTATATCTGGGGATGTACCTGTTCACAGAAAACTGAGAATAAAGCCGAGCAGGTGATTGAACTGATAGAGACGGGACAATGATATTTTATAATAAGGATAAGGATGCAGTGAAACGTTGAACTCAAATTTCGCTTCGAAATCAATTCTTAAATCCCAATTGTTATCGGGGAAAATTCTAATGATAGCCGTAGTGCTTTTAACTTCTGTAATTGTGCAATCCTCATCTGCGCAGACAACCAACGATCCGGTACTAACTGATAGTACCTCAGGTTTCACAAGAGTTGTCACTTACTATCTCGACCTGAAAAATGAGTTAGCTAAGGATCAGGGAGATAGTGCACGTGCAGAAGCTAAATCATTATTTATGGCTATTGACAATGTGGCAATGGATAAACTGCCAGCAGATCAGCATAAAGTATGGATGGAATACAATGAAAAACTCGGTTATGATGCTGAACATATTAAAGTTACAGGGGATATTGATCATCAGCGTGAGCATTTCATTTCGCTCT
>JACCZZ010000227.1 GCA_013695715.1 Chitinophagales bacterium
CCGTTAATCTCGCTATTAGGCTGAAAAGCAATTCCTGCAAACTCAATACGCACATACCGGAGAATGCCAGAGTTATCATTATCATCAGGTGTAGCTCCCCCTCCATAGGTAGCATTCCCTTGTCCGTCATCTACGCCACCTTCAATTATAGCTTCTCCTCCTAATTGATTGATGGTTGCTTTTCCGAGAAGGATAATACCGCCCCAATCTCCATAATTGCGAAAGCCTATTGGTCCATTAGAAGTAAATACAATAGGTTCATCCTGGGTTCCGTCTGCCATAAGTTTGCAACCTCTTGTTATTATCAGCGATCCTTTGGTTGCTTTGTCTCCCTTAATTAAAGTTCCAGGTTCAATTGTTAATGTAGCGCCACTTGTTACATACACGAAACCATTCAGGAGATAAATTTTATCCTTAGTCCAGGTAGTGCTCGTTGTGATGTAGCCCGAAACATTTTCTACAGGAGTTTGCGAAAAGGAGTTTAATGCGAATAAAATGATGAATGTTATTGATATATAGATCTTTTTCATGTTATTTTTCAGTTATTTTATGCAAAAGTATTCTCACAGTATTACCTGTAATTTAACGAAGGGTTAGATTTATGTTAAGGAAGTGCATCTGGATATAAGGATCAAGTACCCTAGATTCCTGAACTTGTTTCAGGGTCTTTTTTAATTATGTGATTAGTAGGAAAAGATGCTGAACTAAATTCAGCATGACGAGAAATCACAATGCATTGTTCATCCTGAACTTGTTTCAGGATATTATTTATAGTTAAACAGCAGAAAAGATGCTGAAATCAATTCAGCAGTGGACTCAACTGGAATTTGAAATCATTCAATTTAGAATGAAGCTGTTCACCCAAATATTTTATGACTATAACCTCTAAAATCTATAATTAAACCCCAATGTAATCACCCGACCTGTAGTTACAGCAATAATGGTTTTATCATTGGCTGCAGTGAACTTATTGTCATCATTCTGATCCTGATAAAAGATGCCCTCTTTCGCAAAAACATCCTGAAGGTTTAAACGAACAGAGCCATTTTCGAAAATCCGTTTCGAGAATTGAACGTCTAAGATTGGTCGTGGTGCTTCATAAATGTCAAGGTATTCGCTGGATCCTACGGCAATAATTCTTCTGCCAATCTCATTAAAGAATATGCTTACACCAAATTCAGAGACAGGTTCGGTGTAGGTTAATCCAAGGTTAATGATGTATGGTGACTGGCCTTGTAAGCTTCGAGTAGAATCTGCTGCATTGGCGATGGCTGATACATCAACTTTTGAATTGATGTAGGCAAGATTTGCAGAGAACATAACGTTTGTAAATTGATCCCATCCCGTTACTTTATCAAGAAGGTCAAAGTTTTTTCTCAGCTCCAGTTCCACACCGAAATTGGTGGCAGAGGTAACGTTTCTATACGACCTTATGTAACCTCCGCTTGAAATGAAGTCAATAGTTTGTTCAATAGGTTCATTAAATTTTTTATAGAACACGCTACCGGAGATCACCTGTCCGCTTCCAAAAAAGCGTTCTAAACGGAAATCATAATTATAAATATTCGAACGCTGCAGCGAATCATTGCCTATTACTACTGATGTGGTAGAAAAATCATAAAAGGAAAAAGGCGCCAGTTCACGGAATTCCGGACGAGCAACTGTTTTTGAGAAACTGAGGCGAATGTTTGTCTTATCGTCTAAACCATAAATAAGGTTTGCAGAGGGAAGAAAATCAAAAGGCAAATTCGAGAAGTCTGAGGATTTAGTATCAACATTCACAGGATGATTTGTATAATCAAAAGAGGTGAGTTGCTGATTAAAAAATTCTAAACGTGCGCCCCACACTAATCTTAAGTTGAGCGGCAATTTATTATCAAGCATTAAATATGTTGCTGTGAGTTGACTCGATCCGGTATAGGTATCTGATGGATTAGTAATCTCATCAATGCTAAAGCCCGCCGTCCCGATATTTTCCTCACTAAACAATTGAGCCGGAGGTAATGCAAGTATTGCGTTGGGATTTTCATTTTGTGTATAGAAAGCTGTTGGATTGGTAATAGTATATCCCAACACACGTGCTTCAAAACCCCGGTCGCGACCCTGATAAAACATGCCCGCTTTTATATTGCTTTTATTTTTAAATAAGTTAAAAGCATAAGTGAGGTCAAACGCACCACTGTATACCTTTTCATCAAGATTTGAGAAAAATTTTCCTGCAAGGCTGGGAGAAGCCGAACCAAACGGGACATAAGCAAGAAACGTTGAGTCTTCAGGATTTCTGTTATAAAACAATTTCCTGAAATCTGGTTCCGAACGGGTAAGCTGTGCAAAACCACCCTCCCAGTGAATCTTAAGTCCGGCTTTTTTTATAAAGTGATCACCAGCTAATTGACTGTTGAAAAGAGTATTGGCTACAAAATTATATGCGTAATTGCGGATGAAGGTAGCTTGCTCAAAATTGTTTCCACTACGAATAACAGTAGCATCAGTGCTGTTAATGGTGAAAGAATTTTTGAATACTATCTTATTGTTCTCAGAGAGTCTATATCCTAAATTTAGCAGCGCACCGGCCAAAATATTATTGGTGTAAGTAGAATCT
>JACCZZ010000236.1 GCA_013695715.1 Chitinophagales bacterium
AATTACTCGTGCACGGAGCTGGCGAGGAAGACCTCGTAAATAGCGGATTGGAAGACACCATGATTAGCGCCTATCAGCAGGTGCGAAGCACGTGGAAAAAAAATCCCAAAATAAAAGATATGCGAACGGCTGCATTCGTAGTTGCCATTGATAAAGTGGCATCGTCATATACTACCCTGGGAATCTGGCCATAGGTTGGTAAACCGAATGATCCTACACATGGCAATCTTTTTGTAATCGATTTATAAATCCACACCCATGAACCTTAAACGCCTATTTGGAACTATACTGACAATTCTTGGCATTGCCGGATTGATTTATGCAGCCGTGTTGTTTGTAAATTCTTCAGGTCAGCAGGATGTGAAGTACCTGATTATTTATGGAGCTCTGGGAGCCGTATTCTTTTTTACAGGTATAGGATTAATCAGGACAACAAAAGATGAATCTTAAAAAATCCCCCTTATTGCTAATGTTTTGCCAGCTGGAGAAATCAGCTTAGTAAATGCATAACCTACATCATCTTGGCGCCACTCCAAATATTAGTTATATTCCTTCCTGATTAGATTTATTTGGATCAGAAGATGGCGTATCTAATTTACTTCCAAATAAGGCATGCAGCAAGTCATCTACCTGGGGGAAATGTTCTTTCAACGCGTCACCACCCTTAGTTTTCAATTCTGAAAAATAGTCTCTTGTTTTATCCGCCATCCCTTCGGCTTCACCTTTAAACTGATGCGCTTTTTCCCTCAATGTTGCCGCCAGTTTTTCCTTTTCTTCCGGCGTCATATTCATGTATTTATTTGCAGCAAGGGCTGCGGCAGCACCTAATAAAAAAGTAGCAATGTGTTTCGAATTTACGCTCATTAGCTTAGTTTTTGTTTGAAGAATAAAGATATGGTGTTAATGTTTATGTTCTGTCAAAATTATCTTGCTTACCTAATCTTTTCAAATGAAAGACGTGTGCGGCGAGCGCTTTTTGAAGCGTTGGATACTCAATGTAGGCTATATTAAATTGTTGACATGTTTCCTTCACCAACAGACTTATCTGAGGATAATGGATGTGGCTGATCCTGGGAAACAGATGATGCTCTACCTGAAAGTTTAATCCACCCAGCAGCCAGTAAAGAAATTTGCTCTTGGTTCCGAAATTGGCCGTGGTAGTAACCTGGTGAATTGCCCATTCCTGTTCAATTTTGTTTGTATGAATATCAGCTTGGGGGAAAGAAGTGTCTTTTACAATGTGTGCCAATTGAAATACTATGGCGATAAATAAGCCGGTGACGAATGTGATAATCGCATACCCTACTAAAACCTTTAGAATTCCTATAAGAAGAACTGGCAGCAGAAGAAAGATTGCTACATACGTAATTTTCGAGATCCAAAAAATAAAATGTTCATTCAACTTAAACTTCTGCACTGTCATTCCTTTTGATATTCTTCCTGTGAAGTATTTTTCAAAATCCCCATAGAAGATCCACATTAAATATGTTGCACCATAAAGCAGAACCCAATAAATGTGTTGAAAACGATGAATCCAATATCGTGGTTGTTCATCATTTAGTCTCATCAAGGGACCAATTTCAATGTCAGAATCCAATCCTTCAATATTCGTATATGTATGATGCGCAATGTTGTGCTTCAGTTTCCAGATATGGATGTTTCCACCCAGTCCATTTAAAATATAAGCAGAAAGACTGTTTATCCATTTGTGCTCTGAAAATGTTTGGTGACCACCCTCGTGCATTATGTTGAAGCCGAGTGCCCCCAGATTCAATCCAAGCAACACACAAAGAACAATGGAGATGAAAGTTGGGGGGGTGAAAAAGACCAGCACAACATATAATATGAGGGCAGAACTAATTTGGATTAAGGCCTTGAGCAGAAGTTTCGTGCTTCCTTCACGATTCAGATTATTTCGTTGAAAATAGCCATCAACTTTTTCTTTAAGAGCCTTAGAAAATGGATTTGATTTATTGTTAAAAGTTACTTTAGACATTTTTTCCTTAACCTGTTTATGATGATCTTTTCTCAAGGTACAATATTAATGAGCATAAGGAGTAACAACCATAAGAAGAAAAAGTTTACATGATATAGTACCACATGATTTTTTTTGTATTAATGAATTCTGCTTGCCCTAATTGTATTTGTTCTGGACCGGGTATGAAGCGGCATGCTTGCCGTATTAATTACCAGATCGCCAGGTTTCACCAACCCCATTTCTCTTAGAAGGGTGTTGACATCATGTATGGTCTCATCAGTAGTAGCAAATTTATTATAGTAGAAGCATTTAACTCCCCATAATAAATTCAGTGTGTAAAGAAGTTGTTTATTATCTGTAAAAATAAAAACAGGAGCCTTCGGCCGAAAACTCGCTAATTGAAATGCTGTATATCCCGAATGAGTCATGCTTACGATTGCTTTTGCATTGAGAACATCACATATTAAACAAGCCTGGTGGCAAATTTCATCTGAGAGAAAAGTATTAGAGGCAGGATTCACCTCTTTACGCTTGTTGTAAATGGTCTCCTGCTTTTCAGCATACCGGATTATTCTTTCCATAATTTTAATAACCTCCACAGGATAGGCTCCAGTAGAAGTCTCAGCGCTTAACATCACCGCATCAGCACCATCGAGTACTGCATTTGTCACATCATTAGTTTCTGCCCTCGTGGGAGTTGGGCTTTGAATCATGCTCTCCATCATCTGTGTTGCTATGATCACCGGCTTAGCACCCTGTATGCTGGCTTTCACGATTTGCTTTTGGAGGATAGGGACTTTTTCCAAATCCATTTCCACTCCCAGATCACCTCGCGCAACCATTATGCCATCGGCTGTTGATATAATAGCCTCTATGTTATCTACCGCTTCTGGTTTTTCAATTTTAGCAATCACTTTCGCTTTTGAATGTGCCTCTTGTACCAATCTTTTGACCTGGATGATGTCATCTGCATTGCGAACAAATGAAAGTGCTATCCATTCTACATGGTTCTTTAAAGCAAATTCAAGATCTGTAATATCCTTTTCGGAGAGTGCAGGAATGGAAAGCTTGCTTTG
Organism: Chitinophagales bacterium; assembly: GCA_013695715.1. Taxonomy (GTDB): domain Bacteria; phylum Bacteroidota; class Bacteroidia; order Chitinophagales; family UBA10324; genus JACCZZ01. Next base: position 3,055 of record JACCZZ010000236.1, read on the forward strand.
TGGAAAATTAACTCCCTTCTTGGAGCTAAGCACACCACCATGAATGATCTTCGCCTCCAGAATATTTTTTTTATCTGAACTGAGTATTTCAAGAGTCAGTTTACCATCATCAAGCAGTATGCATTCACCCTGCTTAACATCTTTTGCCAGGTGCTCGTACTTAATATAGAGAGTTTCAGGAGTACTGATAGTTTCTTCAGAGGTAAGAAATATCTTCCTTCCTGTTTCTAAAAAGATCTGGTTATTAAGCACCATACCTATTCGAAGCTTTGGTCCCTGCAAATCTCCTAAAAGGCAAATGTTTGTTTTATTAGTGGCGTTGTATCGCCTTACATGATCTATAGTGCTTTGATGATCTTCCAGCGTGCTATGAGAGAAATTCATCCTGATCACATCAAGTCCGGCATTTATCATTGCTTCAATGATTTCATAGTTACGAGAGGCCGGACCTATTGTAGCAATGATCTTTGTTCTGTTATGCGTTGATTTATCCATCCCTGACAAAAGGCTGCAAATTATAGTTAATAAGGCAGCACCTTTAAGTTGTTTCCTAAAAATTCTTAAAAGGTATCAGAAATTGGAATGCGGCCGTTATTAAGTACAACTCCTGAGCTAATGGAATAGCACCGAAGATCGCCTTGAGTAGTGGCAAGAAAATCCTTTATGATGGGAGTTTTTGTGTCCGTAATAAATACCTGGCTGAAATCCGGCGCGGAAACAAGTTCTAATATCTGATGGGCACGTTTTTCGTCAAGCTTATCGAATAAGTCGTCTAAGAGAACAATGGGTGTTACGCTGTTTTCGGTTGCAATAAGTTCTCGCTGGGCCAGCTTTAATGCAAGCAGGAAACATTTTTTCTGACCTTGCGATCCAAATCTCTTAACAGGCACATCATCCATAATGAAATTCAGATCATCACGGTGGATGCCTTCAGTTGTTCTTTCTAATTGTAAATCTTTTTCTAAAGAAGCTTTTAAGGCAGTGAGATAATCATCGCGTTGAAAGATTGAATGATAGACAGCGGCTATGGTTTCTTTCTCACGGGAAATGATGTTATAATATTTAATGATAAGCGGAACCATTGCGCCGAGGAAATAATCACGTTTTTCAAAGATCTTTTTCCCGAAGGAAGCCAGCGAAACATTAAATGATTCAATCAAAGTTGCATCAAAGGCTTTGCGATATGCAAACTGTTTTAAGGAAGCATTTCTTTGTTGGAGTACTTTGTTGTACGACACCAGGTCTTCAAGATAGAGGTGATCTATCTGTGAAATTGTATTGTCAATGAACCTTCGCCGTTCTTCGCTCCCCTCATCTATAATTGAATGGTCGTCTGGCGCAATCATAACCACAGGAATGAGTCCGACATGATCCATCAGCTTTGAATAGACTGAACCATTAATTGCCAGTTCCTTCTTGTTACCAAGTTGATAAACGCAGGTCACCTTAAATTCTTCTGATTCTTTGCGGAAATTGGCAGCAACCCTGAAAAACTCTGTTCCATGCTGTATTGCCTGTTGATCAGTAGAATGAAAGTAGCTTTTTCCAAGAGCTAAATAGTGAATTGCATCCAGCACATTGGTTTTTCCTGAGCCATTTTCCCCAATTAAAAAGTTAAATGATGAAGAAAATTCAAAATCCGCTGAGTTGTAGTTCTTAAATTGCTTAAGTGCTATAGATTTCAGATACACAGAGAGAGAATGCGCTCGTTCTAATGAGTTTTTTTAAGTATTTTGGCACTCTAATTTCCAAGCGTTGGCGACTACAAAATTAACAAAAGAAACCATCAGCGACGCTGTCGGATTGGTAGCATTTGAGTCGGAAAGGAAGGTTTTGAAAGAGACCATTGATAGTAATTTTTCAAAAGAAATATACCTCGGATGGTACGAAGTAATGCTAAGGATCCGCAGGTTTGAGGAGCGCGCTGGTCAGTTGTATGGAATGCAAAAAATCCGGGGCTTTTGCCATTTGTATATCGGGCAGGAAGCCGTAGCAGCGGGCACCATTTCTGCTCTTCAGGCTGAAGATCCAATCATCACAGCCTACCGGGATCATGGTATGGCGCTGGCGCGGGGAATACCAGCAAATGAATGCATGGCTGAATTATTTGGAAAGTCAACCGGCTGCACAAAAGGCAAAGGTGGATCCATGCATTTCTTTTCAAAAGAAAAAAAATTTTTTGGTGGTCATGGCATTGTTGGAAACCAGATACCTTTGGGTGCAGGGATGGCCTTTTCAGAACAATACAGAAAAAGTGGTCAGGTAGTAGCTTGTTTTTTTGGAGAAGGAGCAGCACGGCAAGGCGCTCTGCATGAAACATTTAATATGGCCATGCTGTGGAAGTTACCAGTAATATTTATTTGTGAAAACAACGGATATGCAATGGGCACATCCGTGAAAAGGTCAAGCAATGTAATTGACATCAGTAAGCTCGGTTTGGCCTATGACATGCCCTCCCTTCAGATTGATGGTATGAGGTGTGAAGCAGTGCATAATACCATTGCCAAAGCAGCAGAGAGCGCACGCAAAGGCGAAGGCCCTACACTTCTTGAAGTAAAAACTTACCGCTATAAGGGGCATTCAATGAGCGACCCTGCGAAATATCGCACCAAAGAAGAAGTGGAAGAATATAAATTAAAAGATCCCATAGAAACCATAGGCAGTACAATTCTTAAAAATGAATTTGCCTCAAGCAGTGAATTAGATAATCTCAATGAAAAGATCATTAAAGAAATTGATGATGCTGTAAAATTTGCAGAGGACTCGCCTTACCCTGATCCTTCAGAGATATACACCGATAATTATAAACAGGAGAACTATCCTTTCCTCATTGATTAACAAAAACTCTTTAAATAAAGCTACTTAACACGATCACAATTAATATGGATAATGAAGTAAAGAATCAGGACCTTAACTGGGAAGAAAGGCTCAACCATTTTGAGCATTGGGTGAATGAAAATAAAAAAGTGCTGACCTATGTAGTTGGCGGGCTATTCGCCGTAGTTGCTGCATACCTTGCTTTCACAAAATTATATCTTGAACCCAAAGCTGCGGAAGCCACTAACCAAATGTTTATGGCTGAAAAGTATTTTGCTGAAGATTCGTTGAATCTTGCTCTTAATGGTGACGGAAATTATAGTGGTTTTTTGCAGATCATGGACGATTACAAATGGTCGGAGGCCGCGAACCTGTCACACTATTATGCAGGAGTGATTTTTTTGCGCCAAGGGAAATTTGAAGATGCTAAGGAACACCTTAAAGATTTCAAAGGAAAAGATAAGATGGTGACGAATATGGCAAACGGTGGTCTTGGAGATGCCTATTCAGAACTTGGAAAAATGGATGAGGCCATTGATTATTATAAGAAAGCAGCATATCACTTTGAGAATGAATTAACAACACCGATGTTTCTGAAAAAGGCAGGCATGTTGCTTGAAAAACAAAATAAATCTGAAGAAGCAAAAAAATTATATGAGGAAATCAAGCTAAAGTATCCTAATACTGTTGAAGGACGTGAAATGGACAAATACATTGCCCGTGTTGGGGGTGTAAGTAGTTAGAACGTAAGGTTAATTTTCTCATGTTATATTTTGAAATAAACACTCGATTGTTGTGTCGTTCTGCTTTTTACTTTTTATTTGTTTTCTATTTGGCAATAGCTTGTTATTCATGCAAGTCACGGAGTTCTGCACCATCTTCCATTGCAACCAATAACAAAAATAAGGTGAGTGATTCTGTTTCCAATAGCCAGCTTAGCGAGGACAGCGCCTTTGAAAAACAATTCGCCTTTAGTGATCTAAAGACAAATTTTTCTAGGCATTCAGTCCCACTTGACTCTATTCATGATGGCGGTCCCGGAAAAAATGGTATCCCTGCACTTGATTTTCCTGAATTTATTGAGACAAAAAACGCGAAAGGATTTTTAAACGGTGTGGATTACGGAATAGTAGTTCAGGGCAATACACAGACGAAATTTTATCCCTTTAATATACTTAACTGGCATGAGATAGTAAACGACTTTATAGAAGGAGTTCCTGTTACAGTAACATTCTGTCCATTGTGTGGTTCCTCCATTGTTTATGAACGGCTTGTTGATGGGGACACACTTAATTTTGGAGTTAGTGGAAAACTATATGAATCGAACTTACTGATGTTTGACGATAAGACTGAGAGTCTATGGTCACAGGCTCTTGGTGAAGCTGTAGCGGGAGATTACACCGGCAAAAAGTTAAGGCTCTTCAATTCTTTTGTCACATCTTTCGGTGAAGTAGAACAGAATTTTCCAGATGCTTTAATATTGAATCCCAAAACCGGCTTCGACCGTAATTATTCTCAATACCCTTATGCGGATTACCTTTCAAACGAAGAATTATATTTTCCTGTTTCCGGCAGCAGCAATCGTTTTCAAAATAAAGAAATGATGTATATAGTGCCTGCAGGAAAAAGTTCTATTGCCTTTAAATGGACATCACTTGTTGAAAAGAGCAAGGCTGAAATCAACACTCCTGCCGGATTACTTAAGGTTTCCGTTAAAGAGGGTATTCCCTCTGCTGTGTTGGGAGATCAGAAACTGCCAGGTTATTTCTCCTTCTGGTTTAGCTGGTACGCCATTCATGATAACAATGGTATTGTCTGGGATCTAAATTGAACTGTTTTTCGATCACAACAACACTCTTCAAGAATTCTCAACATTGGTTTTATTAGAGGTAGCGTTCCTTTATTATTTCAATATGATGCAGCACATGCCCGCTAATTATATACAATATTGATCGCACCGAGAATTGTTTCCCATTTGCAATTCCTGAACGGTTAAACATTTCATCATTCATATTAGCAAAAAAGGCTATGGTGGCATTGCGCACTGCTTCGTATTCTCCCATTATAGATTTCACTTTACGATCAGCAGCGCCACTGTTAGGAACCCACTCGTTCTCATCGAATGATGATAACGAAGTTTCATCGTTTCGGGCAAAACGCAGCGCCCGATAACAAAACACCCGCTCTGCATCCATCATATGAACAAGAATTTCTTTTATGTTCCACTTCCCCTCCGCGTATCGGTAGGCAAGCTGCTTCTTGCTGAGTTTTGATATAAATCTGTGTAAATCTTTCAAACCTGTAGTTAACTCTTTTATTGGATCACCGTGAACTTTAGAAATATACTTCTGAAAATATTCAGGATATTCTTCTTTTGCAGGGGGAGTAATGTTCATATTATTTGTCTTTTTTTGTTGCAGGTAAAAATTTTAAAGTTGTCAGATCATATTATTATTGGCCGGGAAGATTAGGGCCATTCGCGTAGTTATCGGTTATTATTAAATGAATCTGTTGCCTTATAGGCAATCACTTCATCATAACGGCTTCCGAAAGAGCGGTAATAAGCAAAAATTTGATAGGTATTTTCGGTTTCGTATGAATTGCCCTCGAACAACTCATTATCAGCAATTTCACCTTTCTCATCAAAAGTTACGTACTGATATTCGTAATACCCTTGTTTTAGGTATACCCGCGTTTCGTATTTACCGGCATCAGCATCATAATGCATCAAAAATTCCTCTTTCATCTGCCAGTCTGTAAACTGTCCAATGATGTAAATATTAGTGCTTCTTAACGGATAATCGAATGGCAATGTGAAGGTAACCCAAACATAATCGGGCTCTACTTTCTGATTAAATCCCTCAATAATGCCAGGAATAAATTTTCCATTGATGTCTTTGTGAAATAAATAGGGTTGGTTGCCCCGTGATATGTCTGGCGTAAGAAAGACCTCTGTTTTTGTACCATCAGCTTTTATGTCACTTACCCGTTCTGTCCGGTAGCGAACACTTCTTGTATCAAAATATCTAAACTCTTTACCAGCAGGAAAAGCATTTTCGAGATCGTAGGTGTAATCAAGTTCCTCTGTTTTCATGAAAAGAGGCTGCAGACTTGTAATGGCATTGTCCCACCGGAAGTTTTGCATGAGCAATATTTTCACATCATTGATGGGATTGCTGATTGAAATGCCTCTGTAGTTGAAAACAAAATCTGCTTCCTGGTAAGTGTCAGTATACTTCACATTAGTAGGTTTGTGAATATCGGAGATCAGTTGGGCTTTACTGTCAAAGATGATGAATCGCCTTGTTAATGCTACTTTTTCCGGATCGTTATCCAGGTAAACTTTTAAAATATAGTTTCCTGATTTAGTAGGTCTGATGTTTTCATTTGGGAAAAGCAGATCATAATGAGCGTAGCTTTGTTTGGTATTGAAAGAGAAGCTGAAATCGGTAATGTCCTGCTCTTTGAATCCTGATAAATAATCGAAAGGTGAGAGGTCAGAAGGAGTCCAATCGAAATTGCAGTGGATCAGCGTATAATAATAATTTTTTTTGTCGCCGTCAAGGTCATCAAACTCCAGATGGAGTTGAGATGCGCCTCCAAGAGGAATCGCGGGATCAGTAAGAATAAGCGGATCTACATAAAGTTGAATGGTCTTTATACTGGGTAAGTAAATTTTATCAGCATAAAATTCACTGGCTTCCTGTGCTTCTGCATCTAAAGAAACAACTGGCAAAACCAGGAATAGCATCCATTTCAAAAGCTTATTATACGATGAAAAGTAAAATTCTGACATATTATATTTTGCAGAGTTAAAAATAAACTCAATAACGGAAGGTTGCCAAAATAAGTTTAAATCGGAAGTTGCTTCTACTATCAACTGTGAAGTTTTTATATAGATTCACATAGTGATAATGCAGTTGAAAATTCATTCAATAGCGGAGCTGCCTGCCGCCGCTTCTCAGCTTATCAATACTTTCATTAATAAGAGGATTTTCGCATTTTCAGGTGAAATGGGAACAGGAAAAACAGCGTTAATCATTGAAATATGCCGGTTGCTTGGAGTCAGGGAGCAGATTTCCAGCCCTACTTATGCCATTATTAATGAGTATGAAGCGGAACAGAAGATTTTTCATATTGATCTGTATCGCCTCACTACCATCGATGAAGCTTTAGATATTGGTATTGAAGAGTATCTTGTGCAAAATCACTATTGTTTCATAGAGTGGCCGCAGCTCATACAACCCTTGCTTCCACCAGAAACTGTATATGTGAATATTGAAGCAATCAATGAAAATGAAAGGCTGCTGACTATTAAAATAAGATGACTGAAGAAAAAAAAATTGTTCTGCCAGAAGAGCTTACATCCGGAGTTGGTCTTGCTCCTCAGGAATCTCTTTTGGAAATTAATAAGAAAAGTGATCAGTTATACATTGGTATTCCTAAGGAGCAGTATTTTCAGGAGAACCGGGTTGCACTCACTCCCGGAGCTATTTCAATACTGGTGGGCAATGGACATCGGGTTGTTGTTCAATCAAAAGCCGGCGAAGGCTCTCACATATCCGACAATGAATTTTCCGAAGCGGGCGCAGAGATCGCCTACCAGACGAAGGAGATTTTTGCGGCAAATATCATATTAAAGGTAGCTCCTCCCTCGGAAGAGGAAGTTCAGATGCTGCATTCCAACCAAATTATTATATCGCCTATTCACCTTCCAACCTTAAAACAGGAATCTATTGAATCTCTACTTCTGCGTAAGGTCACTGCTTTAGCTTTCGAATACATTCAGGACGAATCGAATACCTTTCCTATAGTCTCCTCTATGAGTGAGATTGCCGGAAGCACTGCTATACTTATTGCTGCCGAATTGCTCAGCAATCTCAATCATGGTAAGGGAATTTTACTCGGTGGCATCGCTGGAGTTCCTCCTGCTAAAGTGGTTATTCTTGGAGCTGGAACCGTTGGAGAGAATGCCGCCCGGACTGCGATTGCATTGGGCGCAGAGGTTAAGATATTCGATAATTCTATTTATAAATTGAAACGACTGCAGCGCAACATAGGTGCCCGTATATTCACTTCAATTATAAGGCAGGATGTGCTTGCAAAAACATTGAGCAGGTCAGATGTGGCAGTAGGCGCAGTTCACTCAAAATCAGGACGTGCGCCCATTATTGTAAGTGAAGAAATGGTTTCTCACATGAAGCCGGGTTCTGTAATTGTGGATGTAAGCATAGACCAGGGTGGCTGTTTTGAAACCTCAGAAGTTACCACCCATGATAATCCTAT
>JACCZZ010000269.1 GCA_013695715.1 Chitinophagales bacterium
ATGAAGATCACACAAATTAAATCATTCGCTATTTTAGATGTAACCCCACAGGAGCTTGAAATGATTCCAAAGTAATTTATGGAATGAGTGTCCGTTTAGTATCTAACAAATGAAAATTTAATCAATATGGATGCGCAGGAAATTTTGAAGGCAGATCTTGACGATCTTGTTTTTGAAGGGAAGAATAAAAGTTACGGTGCCTATGAGCTTCGAAAGAAGTATGGCAAGCACATCATGCTTGCACTACTGATTTCTGTAGGGTTTTATATCGTTGCATTTGTTACACCTTATGTTTTTGCTCTTATGAAGCCAGCTCCTAAAGAAATAGCTAAAAAGGAGATTAAATATACAGAGTTATCTGAACCACCTCCCATAGACAAGAACACGCCACCCCCGCCGCCGCCTGACCTGCCACCTCCTCCACCTAAAACCATCAAGTTCACTCCTCCGGTAATTAAGCCTGATGAACTGGTAAAGGAAGAGGACGTTCCTCCCCCAATTGAAGAGATGCAGGAAGCTGAAATTTCAACTACAGTAGAAGTAGATCCGAATGCTTCATATGATTTTAGTGCTGAAACTCAGGTAGTAGAAGAAAAAGCACCAGAGATTTTTATGTATGTGGAACAAATGCCTGAATTCCCCGGAGGACAGGTTGAACTATTAAAATATCTACAAAAGAATCTTCGGTATCCTGCAGCAGCGCGGGAAAATGGTATTGAGGGTAAAGTAGTTCTGCAATTTGTTGTGGATGAAAGTGGAAAAATTTCTGAAATTCAAACAGTTCGTGATATCGGTGGAGGATGCGCAGAGGAATCTATTCGTGTGGTAAGAAGTATGCCACCCTGGAAGCCTGGAAAGCAAAATGGAAATGCGGTGAAAGTATATTTCAAACTGCCTGTTACGTTCAAATTAGGCACAGAATAAGGCGGAAATTTTAAAACGCTTTGAAATACGCATTACTTGCCTATCATCTCTTCATGATAGTGTTGTATTTTGCAGGAGGCGGTATATTACTTTTCTCCCCTCTCTTACCCATGATTTTTGGTACTACCCGTTTATTGTTAGGTGTGCTGCTTGTAGCGTTTTCTTGTTATAGATGCTACAATTTTTACAAGATGTTTTTAAGAAATAAATAATAATCAATGCTTGAAATTGGGAAGATCTTACTCTGCTGTACCTTCCAGCTAATATTGTTCTCTGCGTGTAAGAGAGAAAGCACCCACCTCACGCAAAACGATACACCTGCTTCAGGAGACATCCATATTGTTGCGGATGAATCCTTTGCACCCTTGTTACGAACAGAAGCCAGCACATTTATTAAGATTTACAAAGACGCAAAAGTGAACATCAGTTTTCTGCCGGAGATTGATGTCGTAAAAGCATTTTTTTCTGATGAAACTATCCGGCTGATGATCATTGCCAGGCAACTTACCGGGCAGGAAAAGGAATATTTTATTAAAATGGGACTGCCCCCCCGCGAGATAAAATTGGCTATTGACGCGATAGCACTTATCATTAATTCCCAAAACGTTGACTCCAATCTTCAATACCAGCAGGTGGTAGATATTCTAAGTGGTAAGATTACTTCATGGAAACAAATAAATAAGGACTCACCTCTGGAAAATATCGTGCTTGTGTTCGACAATCAAAAATCAAGCACAGTCAGATATCTGAGTGATAAAGTTCTGCAGGGAGGTCAGCTATCTCCATCTGCTTTTGCAGTAGATTCTAATAGAGCAGTTATAAATTACGTAAAGCAGGATCCATCAGCAATAGGTGTTATAGGAGCCAGTTGGATAAGTGATACCACCGATTCTGTCACCCAGGATATTTTGAAAGGAATCACTACCATAGCGGTTTCTTCACCAGGTAAGGCAGAAATTTTTTATTTGCCAGTAAAAAGATACATTTATTCTATGCAATACCCCTTCCTTCGTGAATTGTACATTATCAGCCAGGAAAAGCATTCGGGGCTAGGCACAGGGTTTGCAACTTATTTAGCTTCTGATGAGGGGCAACGAATTATTCAGCGGTCGGGATTAATGCCCATAGATAATGCTGTAAGAATTATTGAGTTAAAAGAATCATTTTAAAGTCACAATCGTCTGCGAGTTCACCATATGAAAAATAGAAATCTAATTCTCCTTTTATTATTTTCGGCCTTCTTTGGATTTGCTGTTAAAGCCCAGAATCTGCAGGAAGGAATGAAAGCACTTGATTATGAAAACTTCGCTTCAGCGAAAAGTATATTCAAAAAACTTATATCTCAGCAACCTTCAGAAGCGAAAAATTATTACTACCTAGGTCAGGCTTATAGTGCTCTTGGTCAGAAAGATTCTGCAAGAATTGTTTACAATGCTGGTGTATCATCAGACTCTAAGTCAATTTACAATTATATAGGATTGGGGGAAACTTATCTCGATGCAAATAACCCGCAAAAGGCTAATGAATACTTCAACAAAGCAAAAGATCTTACATCATCTAAAGACATTAATCAGTATCTGCTGCTTGCCAATGCCTATACAATGAACAGCCATCCTGATTGCCAGCAGGCCATCAATCTGTTGAACAAAGCAACAGAATACAATAACAAAAATGCGGATGTTTATTATCAGCTGGGTCAAGCCCATGAGTGTTTAAACAGAGGCGGGGAAGCTGTTTCTGCTTATGAGAGGGCGGGTGAGCT
>JACCZZ010000253.1 GCA_013695715.1 Chitinophagales bacterium
ATTAAAAAAATTAGCATAGAGAAATCTGTCAATATTGTTCACGCTCACACAGCCCATTCACATACCCTGGCGGTGCTTGGATCGTTCTTGGGGAATAACATACCAATTGTTGTTTCAAGGCGAGTGGATTTTCCAATAAATAATCTCCTATCAGGATTGAAGTATAACTACAAGGGCACTAAAAAAATAATATGTGTTAGTGAGTTGATTGGAAAAGTCATAACTCCTCAATTAAAAAATCCAGGAAGAGTCATCACCATCTATGATGGGATAGATCTGCAGCGCTGCCATAGAAGTGATAGAAATTATCTAAGAAGGGAATTTTTAATTTCAGATGAAGAATATGTTATTGGTAACATAGCCGCTCTCGCTCCTCATAAAGATTATTTGACATTTCTCGAGGCCGCAAAGTTGATTGCTGATGCTGTTCCATGTCGCTTCCTGATTGTGGGAGAAGGAAAATTGCGCCACCAAATTGAAGCTCGTGTAAATCAGTTAAAGCTGAACAAAAAGGTTATAATGACTGGCTTTCGAAAAGATATTGAAAGGATTCTTCCTGGGTTTGATGTTTTATTATTCACATCAGAGAAAGAGGGATTGGGATCAACGGTGCTTGATGCGATGGCATGTGAGGTGCCAGTGGTGGCTACCATGGCGGGCGGTATTCCTGAAATTATTAAACATGAAAATACCGGAATGCTTGCTAACGTGAAGGATGCTCCACAGTTAGCAGCTTATGTTTTGAGATTGCTCAAAGACATGACCTTTCGCAATTCCATTATAAAGAACGCAAAGCAACACGTGATTTATTTTTCGAAAGAAGCAATGGCAGAAAAGACAAGGAAAGTTTACGAAGAAATAATTTGCGCTAAATAAACTTAACCAGCTTCGAAAAGATCAAGTTGTTATTTAACCAGGCTACTGCTGTCAGTTTGAGCACCGGGAAGCATTGTGTCCATCAATTCTGTACTTGTGCCATTTCTATTTCCGGTGTTATCCGCTGGTTCTACATTAGTACTATCTATTGAGGAACTCTTCGCATTATCGGACTCATTGGTAGCCGAATTGTTACACGAACATCCATATAGCATTGCTAAAATTAGAACTGCAACTTGCAGATTCTTTGTGTTCCACATATACAAATTTTTTAAGGGTGAAATGCCTTTACCTAATTATTATCGCTAAAAGATTTATTTCTCTGCCTCTATTTTTTGCCTAATCTGCTCGAGAGAAGCTGAGCCTTCTGCGGTTAATTCGCTGATATTGAAAGTGTCTATTCCGTCCCAATATTCATCATCCTCTTCTTCGCTATCAGAGATGCTTCTTCTGAATTCTTTTCCTTTCGGAGAAAGAAATATACTAATTAAGGTTCCGATTGCAATGCTGCCAAGAAAAAACAAGAAAGGATGTTTGCGCATTTACTATTAAATTGTGAGTGTTAAGTTAAGAATAGATTCGATTCATTATAAAATATTATACCTAAAGTTAAATTCGTTGCGCAGTAATAATTTATGAATGGGGATGGTTGAACTATTCAACTTTGAACTTCAATATAAAGACACTTTGATGTGGATTTGTTTGCAAGTTAGAGGGAATAAATTCTACGTGTAATTAGCTTAATGAATGAAGTATTAAAGTGAGGAGGCAGCATATTAAACATGCATTAGCTCTCCTTATAATTGTAAATCGTTGATCTCAGAGAACAAGGAATAAAGGTAATTCGCAACCGACACAGAGGGAGATAGATTGATGGAGCATTTCTCCTGGTCTCATTATTATGACTATTTCAAGGAAAGGTTATTTTTACGCCGCAATTCAGTCATTCGATTTTCATTTGGGATAAATCTATGAGGATGGTCTTTCTTTGTTTTTAAAAATAGAAATCAAACTGCATGAAACAGATTAAAATACTTTTGGAGGAACTCATTGAAACTTGCTCCACATATATTCAAGCCCGGATGAGACTGACGGTTTTACAACTGTCAGAAAAGACTTCAAAGATTGCATCAGATTTTCTTACTATAATTATTTTAATAATATTATTTCTGTTTGCCTTTATTATGCTAAATATAGGCTTAGCAAAATGGATTTCTCATGGGCTGAATAATGAATGGGGAGGATTCTTCATCATAGGAGGTTTTTATGTGTTATTGGGAATTCTTCTTATGGTTATGAAGGAGAAGCTGATCCGCATTCCACTTCTCAACGCTATCATAAAGTCTTTTTTCACTGTTGAAAAGAAAGCTGAGGATAAGGTTATAGACGTTGAACAATCGCTTGTAAGTAAGCTCGATTCAGATTCAAGTAAAAAAAAAATGAGTTAAACTCATTAACCCCCGAAACCATTACAACCAACCATAACACAGAACATTCAGATCCGACTCCAGAAAATAATAAGACCTCGAAAAAGGGGTCGAAATTCCGGTTAAAGGATTTTTTCCCCTTGCTTAAGAAAACATTTAAAGAGTGGTTGGCGATCGATCCAGTTACTCAGGGCTCAACTCTGGCCTATTACTCCATTATTTCCTTGCCTTCTCTATTGGTAATGGTAGTTGCTTTCGCCAGCTATAAGTTAGGAAGAGAGGCTGTTACGGGGCAACTTTCTAAGCAGATTGGCGGTATGATGGGGTCTGAGACTGCAAAGCAAATTGAAGGTATGATTGCTAAAGCGGCTAATGATGATGAAAAATCAATCTGGGCTAGCATCATCGCACTCGTTTTTCTAATCCTTACTGCAACGGGAGTTTTTGTACAGCTGCAGAAAACCTTGAATCTTATTTGGGAAGTAAAGCCTAAAACAAAAGGTAAATTCTTAACACTTATTAAGATAAGGCTGATGTCATTCGGCTTAATATTGTCAATAGGATTCTTGCTCTTAATTTCACTCGTAATCACTACTGCCATTACAGTAGTGGGTGACTGGATGAGCTCCAAAATACCGGGGGTGGCTGTAGTCCTTCTGCAGATCGCAAATTTCATTATCTCATTGGGATTAATAACTGTTCTGTTTGCCCTTCTGTTTAAGTTTCTGCCTGATGTTAAAATAAAGTGGAGAAGCGTATGGACGGGTGCCTTGATTACTTCACTTCTGTTTACCATAGGCAAAATGGCTCTCGGATTATATTTTGCCAAGTTTCCCCCTTCATCTGCTTATGGAGCTGCTGGGTCATTAGTCTTAATTATGGTTTGGATCTCTTATTCATCTCTGATCCTTTTTTTTGGAGCTGAGTTTACACACCAATATTCATTAGCCAGAGGGTTAGAAGCACTTCCTTCTGAGCATGCAGAAACTTCGGAGGAAACTCAAAAACTTAAAGCCGTAAAAAAGAAATAATCTATGTATTATGCTTCGTTTATTCTGAAACAACGATTTTGTCAGCATTATCTCATTTAGTGTAATAGCATTTTTAAACGCATAGCCGTTAATATCATTATTAAAGAAAGCCCATACCTGATGCTTATCTGCGATCCATTCGGCAAATTGAGAAGCATAGTTTCTTAACATTTCATTCGTATAATCTGAAGCATATAACTCTGCAGGTCGATGAAAACGATAATAGATATCTTTTGCAGTAATGGCTTCAAAAAAGGAAACCGGCCGCCTGATTGCGAGATCACCAGAGCAATCTGGTACTTCCTCATTAAATCTAAGCTCTCACCTGAAAACCAGCTCACATCACGTGCCTCCAGAGCAAAGCGATGCTGCTTGTAAGTTGAACTTAGCACCTTATAAAAATTTTCTGTCTTTTTCCGGACGAAATTTAACAGTATGGGGGAGCTGCACCAACACCGGCCCCAATTTCTTCCGGATGGAGTCAAAGACCTCAAAAAACAATTGTAATGCTTCTTCCGAGTTCAACAGCTTTTTATTATGAGTGATCGTACGGCTAAACTTGGGAGCTCCAACCAGATGTTCCAATATGATATTGCTTAGTCATAAAGATGTGATGTCTTAATAAAAAGAAGGAGGCTTATTCAGTTTTGAGGAGGTTTCTTCGGATTTGATTGTAAAAAGTCTCTTAAATTTAAAAAGAAAGACATTATAGTTTTAAAAAATTATCATCTGCATTGTTCGTTCTTGGAGAACAATT
>JACCZZ010000271.1 GCA_013695715.1 Chitinophagales bacterium
TCTTTTCCACTCATGCCGTTGGGTGTAGGAAAAGTACTGTATTTGGTCATCTTCGAACGCAATCGTGCCTGTACAATGAAGCCTATCAGGAGCAATCCGATCATGACAATAAAAACGAGCGTTTGCATGGTTGGTTTATTTTTTATGAGAACACAAAGATATTATACTTCGTTCAATGGATAGAAGTATTAACGGATAAGCATTCTTTGTATTTTAAATTTGATTTGAGTTGAAATAAAATCCAATAACGCAAAACTTCACAGCTACTTTATTTTGTAAGCCATCAGTCCTTTTATCACACATATCTATTAATCTGTAGACTTAGACAAAGGGATTGAAACCTATATTTGCAAGAAACCCAGAAGATTTTGGAAGGAATTCAATCCCATATAGAGGCATTGATTTTTGTCGCAGAGCAACCACTTTCTGTAAAGGAAATTCAGGAATGTCTTGTACGTCTTGTTGGTCTTGAGCTGCACACAAGTGAAATAGAATCGCATCTTGAGTTGCTGGTTCAAAAATATCACGAAGGTGATCACGCTTTTGAGATTGTGCCTCTTGCAGGCGGATATCAGTTTCTTACCAAACCCGCATTTCAACCTACAGTTAGTGAATTTCTAAAAAGCAAACTGAACAAGAGGCTTTCCACTAATTCGCTGGAAACCCTTGCAATCATTGCTTATCGGCAACCCATCTCCAAACCTGATATTGAAAGAATTCGTGGGGTGAATTGCGATTATACCATTCAAAAATTATTGGAAAAAGAGTTGATCTCTATTGTTGGAAGAAGCGAGGAATTAGGCAAGCCACTGCTATATGGAGTAAGCCCGTTCTTCATGAATTATTTTGGCATTAACTCAGTGGACGAGCTTCCCAAGCTCAAGGATCTTGAGCAATCAACAGATAATGTAATTGGTGCGCCATCAGAAAACTGAAAGGCTTTTTTCATTTTTGATGCTATTTGATTTCGTAGCGGGATATTTTCCGCAGGTTGTGAAGCATTTTTCTGCGACGTTCATAATTTTTTTCATCCCTGAATTCGTTGAATAGCCTCCAGCTGGTCACTACCTTATTTTCATCGAGCAACCAAATGCCCTCTTCATCCCCTGCATCTAATGAAGGCAGGTATTCCAGCTGAAAATTCATCAGCTCGCCCTCATGGATGAAGATGATAGTCAGTCGCATCTTACAATATTACAAAGATCAGACAAGGCGATTATTGGTTTAAAAAAGAACTAAATCTTGCGCTTATAGCTTCCTTCGTCAGGCTCAGGACAGGTAGACGAAGTAAACTATTAAGCGGGGACATGGTCGTTGCTAATGCTAAAACATGGGTTTCTAAAGTTAGTGGTTGGTTGCAGCAGAAGCCATCCCGGTAGGAAATATCGAATCTATCCAATTTTCCATTTCGTTAGAGTTGATTGCAGCTTCTACGTCAACCACCCTGGCGAGTTCTTCAAGCCGTTTATTAATTGCCTTTCCCTTTTCCAAAGCTTCAGCATATGGTATAGTGCTGAATGATACCATCTGGTAAGGTGAAATATACCTTCCATCGAACCTGGTTGCAATAAGCTTTTCGATATTTTTTTTCTTCAGGAAATGCGGATCCGCTACGAGATCTCTCATCTCAATAAAATTATTCAATGCAAGCTCAGCAATTGCATCTGCATTTGGCTTGCGTAATCTTTGAAACTCTAAAAGTATTCTGCTCCAGTCTTCTTCGTATTCATTCATCAATTCATCAAGAACCGTACAATCTTCGAAGCCACAATTCATGCCCTGACCAAAGAACGGCACGATTGAATGGGCGGCATCACCAATGAGACAGGCTTTGTCTTTGAATACCCATGGAGAGCATTTTACAGTAACAAGTGAAGATGTAGGGTTGCGATGAAAATCCTCTTTATACATGGGCATAAGAGGAACCACATCAGGAAAGTATTCCAAAAAAAATTGCTCTATATCATCGGCTGTTTTTAATGATGAAAAAGATACTGAACCATCGAATTGAAAAAACAAAGTACACGTAAAGCTGCCATCAAGGTTGGGCAGTGCTATGAGCATGAAGTTTTTTCGGGGCCAGATATGTAGAGCATTTTTATATAATAGGTGTTCTCCATTGTTTGCTGAAGGAATCGTAAGTTCTTTATACCCATGATCTATATACGACTGCGCCAAATTAAACCGGGCAAGGAACTGCATACTATGTCTAAGTGCTGAATAGGCCCCATCAGCGCCGAAGATGAGATTGCTTTGCAATGTCTTAATAGAACTTGTTGTGTCAAAGAAGATCATTCCATTTTCAAG
>JACCZZ010000270.1 GCA_013695715.1 Chitinophagales bacterium
TTAAGATAATCCACATTTTTCCTTACTGACCTGGCGTATTGTGTGCTTACTACACCATAATTTAGGTTAGCATAGCTATCCCAGTAGTTCTTCTCGAATTTATAGTTGTTAAAAGCATTTGCAATCAGGGTTAAAGACAGGGAGTTTTCTCCACCTGCTGCCCAATTGCTGAAAGCTACCTGATTGAAAAGCACCGAGCCAAAGCCACCTAGTTTCCAGGTAGTATCTACAATGGCTATTTGAGAAAATGAGGGTATAACCATGTAGAGCATTGCAATTCCTGTAAAGAATTTTTTCTTCATGATAATAAAAAATAAGTTAAATGGTAATTAAATGTACAACTATTTTCTTTATCGACAACTTACTATGAGCGGGTGTATTGCTGTGCTGTAAGTTCTGTAACCCCGATTCCGTATTCACTTAGCTACGAAGTAATTACTGGTTTACGGAAAATACATATTCGCCTTGTCTATCCTTCGAAAGAAAAATATATTTTTAAATGGAACAATTAAAAGACTTTGCTAACGATTGCCTTTACCGGCCCCGGGTTGCTCATGGTATAAAAATGTACTAATGGTACGTTATGCTTTATCAGTTCTTTACATTGTTCAATACACCATTCTATTCCAACTTTTCGGGCCGCCTCATCCGTAGTAACAGCCTGTAGCTCATTGGCCAGGTTTTCGGGTATTTCAACATGAAACATCCTTGGCAGCGTGTTTATGTGCTTTCGGTTTGTGATAGGTTTTATACCTGGAAGAATAGGTACCGTGATGCCACTCTCCCTGCAACATTTTACAAATTCAAAATATTTGGAATTATCGAAAAACATTTGCGTGATGATGTAATCGGCACCTGCATCAACCTTATCTTTCAAATATTTAAGGTCCATCTTCATATTTGGGGCCTCATAGTGTTTCTCGGGATATCCTGCTACGCCAATACAGAAGTCGGTAGGAACTACATCCGTAATATCTTCCTGCAAAAAAATACCCTGATTCATTCTAACTGCCTGCTTCAGCAGGTCAATGGCATTGCGATGGCCACCGGGCTCAGCTTCAAAAGAGGATTCACTCATATTCGGATCCCCTCTTATCACTAATAAATTGTTTATACCTAAAAAAGCAAGATCAATCAATGCATCTTCTGTTTCTTCTACTGTAAAGCCCCCACAAACTATATGAGGTACCGCATCTACCTTATACCTGTTTACAATTGCTGCACATATGCCAACAGTTCCGGGTCGCTTTCTGATGATTGTTTTTTCAAAGAGCCCCTGGGGATTTCTCTTATAGATGTATTCTGATCGGTGATAGGTAACATTAATAAAGGGAGGTTTAAACTCCATTAATGGATCGAGGGTATCATAAATTGATTGTATGCTTTTGCCTTTCATTGGAGGCAATATTTCAAATGATACCAGCGTGCCCTTGGATTGGCCTATGTATTCAGTGACTTTCACGAAAAATGTTGAACGGCGACAAATATAAAACAGGATGCATTATCTGCAGGCTATCTTCAGTAGCGAGCGAGCTATGTTAATGGGGTAAGGTTGTTATAAACACTTTAATTTAACTTGAAGGGTGCTACCAGATGGAATTCAGGGATATTAACCTTGAATTGTCTGCCATCAATAATACGTTCCATTAAATAAGTGCCATACATTTTTCCGATCTCAGTTTTCAGGTGAGAACCAGATATATACTGATGAGATTTTTTTGGTTCAATAACTGGCTGCAATCCTACTACTCCTTCTCCCTCAACTTCGCGGGTTACTCCGCAGGAATCGAAAATATACCAATGCCGGCGCAACAGTTTTACAGTATGATCGCTTCCATTCTCAATGGTTATTCTGTATGCAAACATGAACTCATTGTTAAATGGTTGGGAATATTCATCCTGGTAAAAAGTTTCCACCGATATCTTAACTCCCTCAGTGATCTTGGTGGTCATGATCTTTATTTACGGATGCAAAGGTAAAAATTGTTTGCTGAGGCCTACTCAGCTTTATGTTACAAGCAAAATATTTGCCGTGTAATAAAGATGTATGAAGATGATTACCGTATATCTTTCCAAATCAACAGTTCATTTGCTTTTACATTGTTGAAATCTGCACATCTGCCATCCCCTTTTCCAGTGAGCCCCCCATCCGGATGACATAAAACATTACAATTTGCATCAAAAACTGTATTGAACTGATCGCAGCAGGGTGCATTGACATAATACACTTTACCTCCATTATAATCATACTGATAAATCGCAGCAGGTGGATTTTGTTTAGGTTTATTTTCGTAGTCTTTAATCATTTGCTGTATGCATGATGGAACATCGCTCAATGCTTTCTTTTCACATGCGTTAGAATTCAGGAAAGCAGTCATCACCAATATTAAAACGATCCTCATAAAATTATGATAGTAAATACCGAAAATAAGAAATAAACTTTTAGGTTAAATTTAAAATTTAATAAAAATGACCACACACTTCTTATCTGCACTTCACCATTAAGATGACCGTGATTCAAAGCGCCCCATCACCGATTATTGAGATTTATGATGAATTACTTTTCGATAAAGGCATCCGAGTTTTGATAAAGCGTGACGACTTATTGCATCCTGTTATTTCAGGAAATAAATTCCGAAAACTTAAATTCAATATATATGAAGCGCAAAAGGAGGGACAGAAAAGACTGCTAACCTTCGGAGGTGCTTATTCGAATCATATTCATGCTGTTGCCGCCGCAGGAAAACTATTTAATTTTGAAACCATCGGTATTATACGTGGTGAGAGCAACTATCCCCTAAACAATACTTTAAACTTCGCTGCTGATTGTGGGATGAGAATCTATTATATCAGTAGAGAGGAATATCGAAAGAAGGAAGAACCTGCATACATTAAACAGCTGCATGAGCATTTTGGTGAATTCTATTTGTTGCCAGAAGGAGGCAGTAATGCCCTTGCTATAAGGGGCTGTGCAGAAATTATAAAGGAGATAACTGTACCATACGATTTCCTCTGTTGCCCATGTGGAACGGGAGGAACAATGGCCGGGTTGATTGGCGGAGTCGCGGGTCAAAAGCTTATATTGGGGTTTTCTGTGCTAAAAGGAATGAATGACCTGGAAGAAAAGGTTGTAAACTGGGTCTATAACTATTCAGGTGCAAAATTTTCCAATTGGAATATTAATCATTTTTATCACTTCGGTGGTTATGCAAAAAAGAGTTCAACACTTTTTTCCTTCATTCGCAATTTTCAACTGAAAAACAATATCCTTCTCGATCCTGTTTACACGGGTAAAATGATGTTTGGCATGTTTGATCTTATCAGGAAAGATTATTTCAGGAGAGGTTCTACGATTGTTGCAATTCATACTGGCGGCTTACAGGGATGGGGTGAATAGAGCTTAGAATGAATTTAGTGTAGCTGGCTGAGTTGCAAATAGCGATTCACTTTAATTACGCACATAGCTATAAATTTTTTCGTTTCTCATCACCGGGTTACTGCCAGTTACTTCATCCTTACTTATCGAGAGTATAAAATCATGACAGAAGACTTTTCCTAATCATGGCTGAAAATGGAATTCAAAATAATTATCCTCGGGTTCAGATAAGACAAATGACGAAATCAGCTTCACCATAATGTTGACCAATGCATTTAATTATTTCTGAAGGAATTCCACCCCTGCGCAATGAGAGGATGGATGTTATTACCCTTCGTTATTAGGATAGCACCTCTCTCTTTTTCTGTAATATGACCTATCACGGAAATATCAGGATGATTTTTTAACTTTTCATAAAGGTCTGGAGAAATGGTGAAAAGCAACTCATAATCCTCACCACCGCTCAGAGCACATGCAGTAGGATCAAGATTGAACTTGCGTGCCATATTGTAAGTTTCATCAGCAATAGGAATTTTATCTTCGTATAAGCTGCAGCCTACGTTGGAAGAATTGCAGAGATGAAGTATTTCTGAAGACAATCCATCAGATATATCAATCATTGAAGTCGGTAATATCTCCAAAGAGCTAAACAGTTCCACCACATCTTTTCTTGCCTCTGGCTTCAACTGGCGCCCAACAATATATGTTTGGTTTTCAAGGTCGGGCTTCACTTCAGGATTCTCTAAAAAAACTCTCTTTTCACGCTCCAGAATTTGAAGTCCTACATATGCTCCACCCAGGTCACCACTCACACAAAGCAGATCTCCTTCTTTAGCACCACTGCGTCGTACTATCTTTTCTGCATAGCCTTCACCGACCGCAGTTATGCTTATCACCAGTCCACGCAAAG
>JACCZZ010000287.1 GCA_013695715.1 Chitinophagales bacterium
GAGTAGTAATCTCCCTGACGGGGGAGATAAAGTAAATTTAATTTTCATGAGCTCGTTTGGTTTTTGGTTAAGGATTGGTTGGTTCCTGAATATAAAAATACAGTTATTAACAATAATTTCTCCTTTGGAGTGAATTTTTATTAAATTATTTTTATTGAACTTGGAGAAATAATGCCACCTGGTGAGCTAATGGTACTTTAATTAAGCATATAAAGGAAACTCTTTCATAAAGCTATTTACCTCTTTTCTCACTTCTAAGATGCCCTCGTCATTATCAGGTTGTAACACAATACGATCAATCCATTCGACAATTTGCATCATATGATCTTCCTGCATGCCACGGGAGGTAATTGCAGGGGTGCCTACGCGAATGCCAGAGGTTACGAAAGCTGATTTATCATCAAAAGGAACCATATTCTTATTAAGTGTGATGTCCGCTCTTACGAGGGTATTTTCTGCTTTTTTACCTGAGATATTTTTGTTTCTAAGATCAATCAGCATAAGATGGTTGTCTGTTCCACCCGATACAATCTCGTAGCCCTTATCTGTAAATGCCATTGCTAAAGCTTGTGCATTTTTCTTTACCTGCATTGCATAGAGTTGAAATTCTGCGGCTAGTGCTTCACCAAAGGCAACTGCCTTAGAAGCAATTACATGTTCCAGTGGGCCACCCTGTGTTCCTGGAAAAACTGCCCCATCAATCAGTGAAGACATCATTCGTATTTCTCCTTTTGGAGTTTTCAATCCAAATGGATTTTCGAAATCTTTCCCTAAAAGGATGAGACCACCCCGTGGCCCACGCAAGGTTTTATGAGTTGTGGATGTTACAAAATGGCAATGAGGAAGGGGATCATTCAGCAGCTTTGTTGCAATTAAACCTGCAGGATGTGCCATGTCGCACATAAGAAGTGCACCGACTGAATCTGCAATTTCACGGAAACGCTTGTAATCCCAGTCACGTGAATAAGCAGAGGCACCACAGATGATGAGCTTGGGCTTTTCAGCCTGTGCCATTCTTTCCACATTATCCATACTGATGCAACCTGTCTCTCTTTCTACCCCATAAAAAGTAGCATGATAAAGTTTGCCCGATGAGTTTACCGGAGAGCCGTGTGTCAAATGGCCCCCGTGTGAAAGATCGAGACCAAGAATGGTATCTCCTGGTTTCAAAACTGCGAGAAAAACTGCCGCGTTGGCTTGTGCCCCTGAATGGGGTTGTACATTGGCATATGCAGCACAAAACAATTCTTTGACCCTGTCAATAGCTAATTGCTCTACCTCATCAACTACTTCGCAGCCGCCATAATACCTGCGGCCAGGATAACCCTCAGCATATTTATTGGTAAGGCAACTGCCCATGGCATGAAGCACCTGTCTGCTTACAAAGTTTTCTGAGGCAATCAATTCAATTCCATGGCGCTGGCGTTCCAGCTCTTTGTTAATAAGAGAAAAAAGTAAATCGTCCTTGTTCATGTAAGTAGAGTAAGGTCGTCAAAAATAGGAAGTAATATGGGAAAGAAGTATGAGGATATTACAACTCAGAAACATAATGTACTTAAAGACCTATTTCTATCAGGTACGCAATAAGTATTTCCTCTTCACGATAGGGATTACCATGAATAAAAGTAAAGTATTGGAGTTAAAAACTGTTTGCACTGTATCTTTGTTCTACTGTGATGCATTTAGATAAATTACTTTCAAGAGCGCTGGGATTTGAATTTCTTTCGGCAGAAGAAGGATTGTATTTATTTGAACATGCTTCTACTACAGATCTGATGGCAACAGCCCACCAGTTACGAATGATTCAGAAACCGGAAAAGGTAGTTACCTGGATCATAGACAGAAATGTAAATACTACGAATGTATGTATTGCTAATTGTAAGTTTTGCAACTTCTTCAGAAAGCCCGGGCATGCGGAAGCATACGTAACAACGATCGATGAGTATAAACAAAAGATTGAGGAGACATTTCGCTATGGCGGTGATCAGTTGCTCTTGCAGGGGGGCCATCATCCGGATCTTGGATTAAGTTTTTACGTTAACCTTTTTAAAGAATTAAAGTCGCTCTATCCAACTTTGAAGCTGCACTCTCTGGGACCACCGGAAATTGCACATATAACAAAGCTTGAAAACTCAACCCATCGTGAAGTTTTAAAGGCATTGATGCACGCAGGTCTTGACTCTTTGCCTGGTGCAGGTGCTGAAATCCTGAATGACCGCGTACGACGATTGATTTCGAAAGGAAAATGCAGCGGACAGGAATGGCTTGAGGTAATGCGTGCTGCACATCAACTCGGCTTAACAACATCAGCTACCATGATGTTTGGGCACGTAGAAACCTTATATGAACGGTTTGAACATCTGACCTGGATCAGGCAGGTGCAATCAGAAAAACCAAAACATACAAAAGGGTTTATTGCTTTTATTCCCTGGCCTTTTCAGGATTCTGGAACACTGCTTTCTAAGATCCGCGGAGTTAAGAATAAGGTCACCGGCGACGAATATATACGCATGATTGCGTTGAGTCGTATTATGCTTCCAAATATTAAGAATATACAGGCCTCATGGCTAACTATCGGCAAAGAGATAGCCCAGGTATGCCTTCACGCAGGAGCCAACGACTTCGGATCAATCATGATTGAAGAAAATGTAGTGAGCGCCGCGGGAGCTCCGCATAGGTTTACTTCTGATGGCATTCAAGACTCCATACGTAAGGCGGGCTTTCAGCCACGGCTTCGCACTCAACAATATCAGAATCGCGAACTGCCGGTAGGAGTTGAGCAGCAGGTGATAGGTTATTAGTTAGTACTCCTTATTTGTCTTCAGGCTTCAGTCTGCTCAGCAATTCATTG
The DNA here is from genome assembly GCA_013695715.1 of Chitinophagales bacterium. Classification (GTDB taxonomy): domain Bacteria; phylum Bacteroidota; class Bacteroidia; order Chitinophagales; family UBA10324; genus JACCZZ01. The sequence goes on from JACCZZ010000287.1 coordinate 2,852, forward strand.
CGTATGCGGCTGGCTAATTCATATACCTCCTCATCAACCGCAATCCTGAGCATTTCTTTTAGCTCTTCATCACGAAGATGAGATAACTCTTTTTCACCAGTACTTGAACTTATGCCCTCAGCGGGTTCATCGTCAGCATCAACTGTTTCTAAAACAGAGGCCTTTTGCAATACTGATTCATAAGCAAATATCGGACTGCCGATGCGAATAGCCAGGGCAACGGCATCGCAGCTGCGGGCAGTTAGCTGAACATCCTCTCCATTAGTATGCACAACCATATATGATTGAAAAATTCCACGTGAGAAATCATTAAGAGTAACTTCCATTAGTTTTGAATTCGATATTTTCAAAAAATCTACAAAAAGATCGTGCATTAAAGGTCGGTCCAAGTGTAAATCTTCCATAATAACTAAGATAGATTCTGCTTCATAGAGACTTACACTTAAAATTAACTTACGCTCTCCCTCAATTTCTTTAAGTATTACAGCACAACTTTCTTTTTTAGGGTAGCTCTTGTAAAGCCCTATGAGTTCTAATTGGGTTTTTTTGTCAGCTGATTTCATATGGTCTAAACTTATCCATCTATTTTTTATAGGTTATTAAAGCTAAAAAGAGGTGGCCTCTGTTCTTTTTAATGACAAATAGGTAACTCCTTTGATGTAGGGACAATAACAATGCTAAAGTGGGTATAATTGACGAAACCTTCA
>JACCZZ010000300.1 GCA_013695715.1 Chitinophagales bacterium
TCTCTCCAGGGACAAAGATAATGGGGGCATTTTATAAACTCAAACTATATATAGGCTCACCACGTAAAATCCTCCTTAAACGCTTTATACTCCAATCAAGATATTTACAACCAACGTTGCTTTAGAAAATCTGCCGTACTAAATTCACAAGATTTTTAGTAATCATTTAAATGCAAAAAATTAATAAACTTCTTGTAGCTAACCGGGGTGAAATTGCTATCCGCACGCTGCGCGCTGCCTCAGAGCTGGAGATTAGAACCATTGCAATCTATACTTATGAAGATCGCTATTCCCTTCATCGTTACAAAGCAGATGAATCGTACCAGATTGGTAACGACGATGATCCATTAAAGCCATACCTGGATATAGAAGAAATATTACGAATAGCAAAATTGTGTAATGCAGATGCGATTCATCCCGGCTATGGTTTCCTTTCTGAGAATATAAATCTCGTAAGAAGATGTGCTGAAGAGAAAATCATCTTCGTTGGCCCTCGACCTGATGTTATGGAGAAGCTCGGTGATAAAGTTTCATCTAAACGAATTGCGCGATCATGCAATGTTCCTATTGTAGAGGGCAACATTGAGGTGTTGACAAATGCAATGATTGCTCTGCAGGAAGCAGAACGAATCGGATTTCCGGTTATCCTAAAGGCAAGCGCAGGCGGTGGCGGAAGAGGAATGAGGGTTGTTCATGACGAACAGAATTTTGCAAAGACATTTGAAGAGGCAAGAAGAGAAGCGGCAAATGCATTTGGTGATGATACCATGTTTCTTGAGAAATATGTAAATGATCCCAGGCACATTGAAGTTCAGATTTTGGGTGATGAATATGGAAACCTTGTGCATCTGTTCGAGCGGGATTGCAGTGTACAGAGGCGTTTTCAGAAGGTAGTGGAGATTGCTCCTGCGCCTTCATTAAGTGAGGAAGCAAGAAATAAACTTTTTAATTATGCTCTCAGGATTGCATCAGCAGTTTCCTATAACAATGCCGGCACAGTAGAATTTCTCGTTGATAAAGATGAAAACATCTTTTTTATTGAAGTAAACCCGCGAATACAAGTTGAACATACGGTTACTGAAGAAGTAACCGGCATTGATATCGTTCTGTCACAGATTCTAATTGCAGATGGAAAACGGCTTGACTCACCAGAAATTGATATTCCGTCTCAGCGGTCAATCACCTGTTCCGGTTTTGCTATTCAATGCCGCATTACCACTGAAGATCCACAGAATAATTTCATGCCTGACTTTGGAACCATCATCGCTTATCGTAATGCGGGAGGAAAAGGAATTCGTATAGATGAGGGAAGCTCTTATCAGGGAGTAAAGGTTTCACCGTTCTTCGATTCACTTCTTGCAAAGGTTACATCACACGGGAGAAACCTGAAAGATGCAGCAGCAAGAATGAGCCGGGCACTAAGCGAATATCGGATTCGTGGGGTAAAGACGAATATTCCCTTTCTCAGAAAGGTGATTCATCATCCGGTTTTTATAGAAGGGAAAACTACCGTGCGTTTCTTTGAAAATCATCCGGAGCTTTTTCAGGTTAATCAACAACAGGATCGCGGGACAAAACTCCTTCGTTATCTGGCTAACGTGATCGTAAATGGCAATCCCGATGTACAAAAAAGTGATTCAACGAAAGTTTTTCATAAACCAAAAGCGCCAGACTTCTCACATTTCGAGAAAGTAGATTCAGGCACCAAGCAAAAACTAGATGCTTTAGGAGCTGAGAAATTTTGTGCATGGCTGAAGGAGGAAAAGAAAATACATTATACCGACACCACCTTTCGCGATGCGCATCAGTCTCTGCTCGCTACAAGAGTGCGCACACTCGACATGATGCGCGTGGCGGAGAGTTTTGCTCATCATCATTCCCGGATTTTTTCGATGGAAGTATGGGGTGGCGCTACCTTCGATGTTGCGCTTCGGTTCCTTCACGAATGTCCCTGGAAGCGGCTTCAGCTTTTGCGTGCTGCAATTCCAAACATCCTCTTTCAAATGCTTATTCGCGGAAACAATGCCGTTGGCTATTCTTCCTACCCTAATAATCTTGTTGTAAAGTTTATTGAGGAAAGCTGGACTCAGGGCATAGACATCTTTCGCATTTTCGATTCACTCAACTGGACTAAGAGCATGAGTGTAAGTATCGATGCTGTACGAAACTACACCGGAGGAATTGCTGAAGCATGCATCTGTTATACCGGTGATATTCTCGATATTAGGAGGCAGAAATATAATCTTCAGTACTATCTTGATCTTGCTCTTGAGCTCGAGCATTTGGGCGTTCACATGATTGGCATAAAAGACATGAGCGGCCTGCTGAAACCATATGCAGCAGAAGTTTTGATAACTGAGCTGAAAAAGGTTTTACGAATTCCCATTCATCTTCACACGCACGACACTTCGGGCATTCAATCAGCAACATATCTCAAGGCTATTGAAGCAGGGGTAGATGTAATTGATGTAGCGCTTGCTTCTATGTCGGGCCTTACCTCTCAGCCAAACTTTAATTCTATTGTTGAAATGATGCGTGGGCAGGAGCGGGAAAATTCCATGGGTATACACTCACTTAATAAATTCTCTAACTATTGGGAAGGCATACGCGAGTATTATTATCCATTTGAAAGCGGACTATTAGCGGGTACTGCAGAAGTATACAGCCATGAAATTCCTGGCGGGCAATATTCAAATCTTAAGCCTCAGGCTATAGGCCTCGGCCTTGCAGACAGAATGGATGAAATAAAGAAGACATATGAAGATGTAAATGCGCTTTTTGGCGATATTGTTAAGGTAACTCCATCCTCTAAAGTAGTTGGTGACATGGCAATGTTCATGATATCAAACAACTTTTCTAAAGAGGATGTGATCAGCCAGGGTGCTACACTTTCCTTTCCTGAATCCGTTAAAGGATTTTTCAGAGGTGAAATAGGACAACCCTATGGCGGATTTCCATCAGCATTGCAGAAGATGATTCTTAAAGATGAGAAGCCTTATGATGATCTGCCGAATGCACATCTTAAGCCTGTTAATTTCGATGAGGAGCTTGATGATTTCAAAATAAAATTCGATTCATCACTAACTCTGAATGATTTTCTTTCTTATAAAATGTATCCAAAAGTTTATGAAGAGTACTACAAGCATCAAAAAGAATTTGGTGATGTAAGTCCAATTCCAACCACCGCTTTTTTTTATGGTATGAAAAGCAATGAGGAGATTTTGATTGAGATTGGAAAAGGAAAGACCCTCATGGTGCGATTTCTTTATGTAGGAGATGCGGATGAACTCGGCAGACGCACAGTGTACTTCCGATTGAATGGCCAGACACGAACAATAGAAGTATTTGATAAGAAATCCCCTGTTAAAAAGGTCATGCACCGAAAAGCAGAAGATGAAGCCGCTGTGGGCGCTCCTCTTCAGGGTTTACTCTCCAAGATTTTTGTGAAGGAGGGAGAGAAATTAAAGAAAAACCAACCGCTCTTTGTAATTGAGGCAATGAAGATGGAAACTACGATGACGGCAAAAACAGAGGGAGCTGTTAAGAGAATAATATTACCTGAAAGAACCTTGGTAGAAGCTGACGATATGATTCTGGAACTTGAATAATACTTTGTCTATCTCAATAAAGCCACACTTCCTTTATCAAGTTTTTCTTCTCCTGAATTATTCTTATAACGGATGATCCATACATATTCTTCTACAGGGGAGGAAATATTGTTGTCACGGCCATCCCAACCTAAATCAGGATCTTTTGAATAGAAGATGAGTTTCCCCCAGCGATTGAAAATCGTTAATTCATAATCTGTCAATTCTTCCAGCAAAGCCGGCCTTAATTCATCATTCAATCCATCACCATTAGGGCTAAATGCATTGGGCATGAGCACAGATTTTTCACATTCTGTTTTATAGATAATGGAATCTATGCCTATACATCCATTTTCGTCTGTGACCTCCAAAATATAATTTCCAGCAGAGTTAATTAAGATGGAAGAATCTATGTCACTATTGCTCCAATTATACGAGTTAAATCCAAGCACAGTGATTGTAGTGGAAAATAGGCCACAAACACTGGTATCCAAAGGAAGAAAATTTTTCGGGTTTGGGTATAATTGATCAATCAATAACGAGTCTGAAGATGCACATCCATTTGATCCTGTAACCTCAACCCAGTAGAAACCTGCTTCATTCACCGCAATTTCAGAATCATGCGTACCATTGTTCCAGGTGTATTCTGAAAATCCTGATCCGGCAGATAAATTTATTGAGGTTCCTTCACAAATGGAAGTATCCTGACCAAGATAGACCAATGGGAGAGGAAGCACAGTTAACTGAGTTGTCA
>JACCZZ010000277.1 GCA_013695715.1 Chitinophagales bacterium
GCATTAAAACGGCCCTGGGCCGAATCGTACTTTAAAAGATGTGCAAGCACCTTCGGACTGGTGAGGTCATTAACGGCTACTACGTCAATGCCTTCCATCTGATAGATCTGCCGGTAAACCAAACGACCGATTCGTCCGAAACCATTGATAGCTACTTTTACTGTTGACATACGGATTAAGCTTTTTCTGAACGTGAAGAAAATTGTGTGGCAAAAATAATCAAAACAGCCATTCTGCAAAGGAACGTTATTCAGTGGAGGAAGTCTTTTGCTTTCTAAGAAGTAAAAGTTTTTATCTTTGCCCTCTCATTAAAATGGCGCGTTGGTCAAGGGGTTAAGACGCCTCTCTTTCACGGAGGAATCAGGGGTTCGATTCCCCTACGCGCTACGATTGTATTTTAATTCTGATGTAGAGGAATTAATAACGAAGTAATAGACTTCGTTACTTTAAAAATATGAAAGGCAACCTGCCACTCGAAAAACGGTTAAGAGGTGGAGAATAATTTTGAATATACGTCTGAATCAAAATCAAGTTTCGGTGCCAATGACTCCGTAATATTGGCAATGGCTATAAGTGAGGTAGTTTTAAAAGAAATATGGGAAAATGAAGATGATACTCATTGGGAAAGCTTTTGGAATATGCAATCTCTCAAGGTGACATTGTTATTGTAAGGTTTCCTTTTAGTAATTTATCTGATTCAAAAAGAGACTTGCAATAGTTATTTCAAACGCCATTGTGAACAAAAGTTCAGAAATGATATTGGCTGCTATAACATCTAAAATTAGAAATGATGATATTTCCATTCTTATAAGTGATACTTATGTGACAAATTCTTTAAGAATACAATCAGAGGTTAGATGTCATACTAGGAAGAAGCAGGGTAGTACATTCAATAATTTATATTTGCATTAACCTAAAAGCAATTATCTCCATGGAAGTACTTCCTTATCTCAATCAAAACAAACAGCGGTTCGTTGATGAGTTATTTGAAATGCTCCGTCTACCGTCAGTAAGTGCAGATCCTAAATTTGCAAATGATGTAGTTGCCACTGCCGAATATGTAAAAAAGAGAATTGAGGAAGCAGGTGCTGAGAATGTAACGTTAATTCCAACGGAAGGCTTTCCTGTGGTATATGGTGAAAAGATCATTGATCCTAAACTGCCAACGGTATTGGTATACGGTCATTATGATGTGCAGCCTGCAGATCCATATGAATTGTGGGAGACGCCACCCTTTGAGCCGGTTATAAAAAATGACAATATTTATGCACGCGGTTCATGTGATGACAAGGGTCAGATGTACATGCATGTGAAGGCTTTTGAGATTATGATGCGGACAAATACACTTCCATGCAATGTTAAGTTTATGATTGAGGGGGAGGAAGAAGTAGGCTCCGCTCACCTGAATGATTTTTTGAAACAATATAAGGAGAAGTTGCAGGCTGATGTTGTGGTTGTATCTGATTCATCCATGATCGCAAACGATTGCCCATCATTAACTATTGGCCTGCGCGGACTCAGTTATATGGAGGTGGAAGTTACCGGTGCAAACCGCGACCTCCATTCAGGCACTTATGGAGGCGCGGTTGCAAACCCTATAAATATTCTTGCGAAAATGATTGCTTCCATGAAGGATGAGAACAACCACATCACCATACCCGGGTTTTATGATGAAGTGAATGACTATACTGAACAGGAACGGGCAGAGATCGCAAAACGTCCGTTTAACCTCGAAGCCTATAAAAAGGAATTAGCAATAAACGATGTGGAGGGTGAGGCCGGCTATACCACAGTAGAGCGGGCTACCATTCGCCCTACATTAGATTGTAACGGCATTTGGGGTGGTTACACTGGCGCAGGAGCAAAGACGGTTTTACCTTCTAAAGCTTCAGCAAAGATCTCAATGCGCCTGGTGCCTAATCAATCGTCAGAAAAAATCTCTAATCTTTTTGCGGAGCATTTTAAATCAATAGCTCCACCATCGGTGACGGTGAAAGTAAATTCTCATCATGGCGGTGAACCTGTAGTTACTCCTACAGATTCCATTGCTTATCATGCAGCGAGCAAAGCGATGGAAAAAACTTTTGGAAAAAAGGCGATACCAACCTTCGAAGGAGGCAGTATACCCGTCATTGCATCATTTAAAAATATTCTCGGCATTCAATCATTGCTTATGGGTTTTGGTCTCGATACTGATGCGCTTCATTCACCCAATGAGCATTACGGTTTGTTTAATTTTTACAAAGGCATTGAGACCATTCCTTATTTCTACCAATATTTTACAGAGTTAAGCAAGGAAGATAGAGCCTCTAAATAATCCATAGCAATAGGTCGGTGTGATAGATTTTTGTCACAGATAAGTTATATATAAAAGGATTATCACTTATATAGCTTCGATCTGCATCGAATTTGTACATTTATATACTAGAAAACATCTATTTATATGCAAAAGGTATTACTCTCTCTATCAGTTCTCTTTCTTTCTATAATAATTGGATTGCAGCTTAACTATCAGGCTAAAAAGTCAATTCCACCAAAAGGTAAGGTGACCTTCGAGAAGGAAGAAGATGAAGATCTGGAAGCGAATGAGAACTTCTTCCTGATAAGATCTTACCCCGATGCCTATGTTGACCCCAGGGCCTATGATGCTGGGATGAAAGATGCTATTGCACGGAATAATGTAACACGCAATGAACAATTATGGACCTTAGAGGGCCCAGGTAATATAGGCGGAAGAATCAATTGCATGGCAATAGAGCCCGGCAATGAAAATGTTATATATGTAGGGAACGCTTCAGGTGGAATTTTTAAAACAACAGATGGAGGTGCTACCTGGTTTCCGATATTTGATTCACAACCTTATCTCGCAATAGGGGCCATTACTATTGACCCCAACGATCACCAAACAATCTGGGTTGGCACAGGTGATCTGAACATCAGTGGTTATCCTTTTATTGGTGATGGCATTTATAGGAGTACGGATGGTGGTGTTACATGGGCGCATATGGGATTAATAGAAGAATCAATTGTCTCAAAAATAATTGTTGATCCTTCCAATTCGAATACCATCTATGCTTCTACAATGGGAATTCCTTTTTTCGAAAGTATGAACCGGGGATTATACAAGTCAACGGATGGCGGCGTTAGCTGGCAGCAAGTTCTTTTTGTTGATGAAGATGCAGGCATCATAGATATGGTGATGGATCCATTTAACCCCCAGATACTATATGCTTGCAGTTGGAATCGAATCAGAACGAACCAGATTAGCGTAGTCTATGGTCCCGATGCTCACATTTATAAAACCACGGATGGGGGAAGTACATGGAATATGCTTACGAATGGCTTGCCTTCCTATACTACAGGAAGAATAGGTTTAGCCATTTCGAAACAAAACTCAGCTAAAATATATGCTTTGATTGTAGATACCATGCATGTTGTTCAGGGAATTTATAAAACCCTTGACGCAGGAACCTCATGGAGTAACGTTACAGGTAACTTCAGCAATGAAACATACGGCGGACAAGGTTGGTATTTCGGAAAAATTTATGTGAATCCTGAAAACGATGATGAAATCTATGTTCCTGGTGTAGAACTTCAGCGGGCTATGAATGGCGGAACCTATTGGAATACTGTGACGCCGCCCTGGTGGACTTATGAGGTACATGCTGATGGTCATTATTTAGATTTTGTGAATGGATCCACTTTTTTCTATTGCACTGACGGCGGCATGTATAAAACCACCAATGATTGCAGCACCTGGTCTGATGCCGAAAATATTCCGAATACCCAGTTTTACCATGTCGCATACAATCCATTTGCACCCGATGATGTTTATGGTGGAGCTCAGGACAATGGCACGACTGGAGGTAATTATACATTTATCGACTACTGGTCACGAATTTACGGTGGTGATGGCTTCAAGCCGATCTTTGACCCCATCAATAGTGATCTGTTTTATGTAGAGACTCAAAATGGTGGCCTTTCGTATACAAATAATGGTGGCTTCGATTATTATGATTTTACCAATGGAATTGATGAAAGCGACCGCAGAAGCTGGGATATGCCCTACATTATGTCGCCGCAGGATCACAC
>JACCZZ010000309.1 GCA_013695715.1 Chitinophagales bacterium
AATTCATTGCGTGCAAAATCGTGCGCCGCCTTCTGAATCATCAGGTGTTCCTCTGTAAGTGTAAAATTCATTGCAGATATATTAATGCCGGCAAAAATAATCTTTCATTCCAGGAATAGGCTAAGATTGTATTTCGAAGGCAGGGTATACCTCCGTCTTTAAGCTAATAATTATATTATCTCCAGCTAATAAATTGTACGAATTGACTCCAGACAAAATGGTTCATTACTTAAGAGGATAATACCTTTGTACTCATAAAACATTATCATGGAAAGCAAGTCGCGAGTAGTTCGCCTGGTGATCAATTATTTTTTTAGAGGATTGATTTTCGTTAGCCCGATATTTATCACGGTTTATACTATCATAATATTGATAAGCTGGTTAGATGGATTAATACCCGGGCTGCCTCCCGGTATAAGCCTGTTAATTATTCTATCAACAGTAACCATTATAGGTCTGCTCTCTTCCTTATTTCTATTCAACCCTGTAATGAGCTTCATAGAAAGCATCTTTTCTAAGGCACCATTAGCTAAGGTCATTTACACCTCTATTAAAGACCTCTTTAACGCCTTCGGAAGCAATAAAAAAACCTTTACTCAACCCGTGGTGGTCATGCTTTTTAAAGAAGCCGGAATACAAAAGCTTGGATTCATTACAAAAGATGATCTTGGCAACATCGGGCTTCCCGGCATGGCGGCGGTTTATTTCCCACATTCATATAACTTTTCAGGAAATCTATACATTGTCCCCAGGGAAAATATTACAGTTTTAAATGCCTTTCATTCCGCAGATGCTCTTAAATTTATAGTCTCTGGCGGAGTTACTGAAATAAGGAATGTAAAAGAGGTTAAGGCGGAATTGTAAATTTATCATGCCTCATGAAAAAGACATCCATTATCGTGATTGCGGCGTTTTCATTTATTTCCATTACAACGATGGTATTGGCATGGGGCTTCTGGGGTCATCAGCGTATTAACCGTGTTGCCATATTTACTTTACCGCCTCAGATGCTTGCCCTCTATAAACCAAATATTGAATACATAACCACCCATGCAGTAGATCCTGATAAGCGGCGTTATAGCAACCCAAATGAGGCACCACGCCATTATATTGATTTGGACCGCTATGGTACGCCACCTTTCGACAGCCTGCCTCGCAGGTGGGATGAGGCAGTTGCAAAATATAGCCAGGATTCATTGAATACCCATGGTATTGTACCCTGGTATGTTCCTATTATGCTTTACCGGTTAACAGAGGCATTTAAGGAAAAGGATAAATATAAAATCCTTCATTACTCAGCGGATATAGGACACTACATCGCTGATGCACATGTTCCCCTGCACTGCACAAAAAATTACAACGGACAGCTAACAAACCAGGTGGGGATACATGGTTTCTGGGAATCGCGTGTACCTGAATTGTTTGGTGAGAACTATGATTATTTTATAGGGAAGGCGGAATACATTGAAAATGCATCTGACTATATTTGGAAGGTAGTGTTGGAAAGCAACAGCGAGGTGGATTCAGTTTTATTGATGGAAAAAGAATTATCTATGGAATTTGATGGTGACAGGAAATATTCCTTTGAAGAAAGAGGAGAGATTTCCATTCGTACTTACTCCAGAGAATTTTCAGCCGCATATCAGCAGAAGTTGAATAACATGCAGGAAAGAAAAATGCGACAGGCAATTATAGCAGTGGGCAGCTTCTGGTATACCGCATGGGTAAATGCAGGCAAACCAGATCTTAGCGATGTGACTGACAGTGATGTTTCAGCAGACGATCAGGATGACCTCGAAGCTATGGATAAAGCATGGCGCAATGGTAAGATACAGGGCCGTTCGCATGATGAATAGCCTTTGGGAATAACAATGGATTCAATACGGATTAAAATTTGTAATTTATAGTTGAATTAAAAATGAAGCCATGAAAATTATTTGGAATATGCTTATCCTGCTCCTTGTTTCTTGCAATCTGGGAATTGCGCAGGATTCTACTAAGAAAATGTCTGAAAAGATTACTATCGAGGTAACGGAGTCTAAGGAAAAGATGAGCCAGGGTGTTTATAATGCAATTAAAACATACATACCTGAAGGGAATAAAAGCACAGCAGAACGCAATTTTGCAAAATATATGAAATCGTATGGAGCAAAGGCCGACTCAAAAAGGGGAGAATACTTTTTCGACAATGTGTCATTGAAAGAATTTGGCAACGAGGTAGTAGATGTCTATTCCATCACAGAGCAGAAATCGGGTGGGGTGGAGTTGAAAGTATTTTTCGATCTCGGTGGGGGTGCTTTTTTAAATTCATTAGATCATCCGGCGCAGTATAAAGCAGCAGAAGATTTTGTTAGAAAATTTGCGCGTGATGAAGCAACTGCCACAGTAGGTCAGGAGATCACTAATGCCCAGAAAAAACTTGACAGCAAAATAAAAAAGTATGATTACCTCATACGTGAAGATTCTTCACTTAGTAAAAAAATAAGAAATGCGGAGGCGCTCATCAAACAGGCCCATATAGATCAGAAAGAAACCAGAGCGAACCAGCAAAAGATGATGGAGGAGATTCAGCAGGAACAAAAAAACATGGAGTTCTTAAAATCAAAACAGGCAGGTATAGAGTAGGAGTATACCAGAACTATGAAGTAGGATATTTTCCGAATTTTCTTTCGATTACTTCAGCCCGGTAATCAAAGATTTGTTTTAATTGTTTCTTAATTACAATT
>JACCZZ010000339.1 GCA_013695715.1 Chitinophagales bacterium
GGGTGCAACCTCTTTGACTCTGTCCATATTACCGTATTTGCACCGCCTCAACAGGTTATTACCAACACAGATACTGTCATTTGCCAGGGAAGTGCGGTATTGCTACAGGTAAATCAAAGCGGAACGATAAGCTGGTTGCCTGCGGATAATCTGAGCTGCTCCAACTGCTTGCAGCCTCTTGCGGCCCCTGATACAACTACGACTTTTGTGGTGTCGGTAACTGATGTAAACGGATGTTTTGCCGGCAATGATTCTGTAACCATAGAGATAGATACCAATTGCAATGGGAACCTAACTCCCTCAGTAATGATACCCACTGCGTTTTCGCCAAATAAAGATGGCAATAATGATTTTTTTAATGTATTAGGAAATGGAATTGCAAATTATCAGCTTGACGTTTATAATAGATGGGGAGCGCTTGTATTTACCACCAATAGCAAAGACATTGGTTGGGATGGAACCTATAATGGGGAGGAGCAGGAAGTAGGTGTATATATATGGCACTTGCAAGGCAACATGGCTGATGAAACTAATATAAATCAGAATGGCAGCGTTACGCTTATCCGATAAGAGCTGACGCAAATCTTTCTCCTTTGTTTTCCTAAATTTAATCAGTTTTTTCGCGGCATGCAATATTTCCTGAATGCAAAAAACATCCGTTCATGGCTGGTGACAAGGCATGCACAGGAATTGCTTGCAGTGTTCAGCATCCAGGCATTTTCCTTATTCACATCTTTTGCCATTAGCCTGATCATTACCAACTTGTTAGGAGCCGCCGCATATGGGGTTTTTAGCTATGGGTTTTCATGGGTAAACTTAATGGCTGTTTTCAGTTGCATGGGTTTTGAGCAGCTTGCGTTGAAAGAGATTCCGGCTTATAGGGCTCAGGGCAGGAAAGATTTGATGCATGGTTATTTTAAATATGCAACTAAAAGAATATTACTTCTCTCGATAATTGTATCTGTCTTTTTGTTTTTTCTTTCGTGGCTGTTAAGGCAGCCTAATGATAGTTCATTACGAACAGGATTGTGGCTTGCCATACCTGCATTGCCAGTAATTGCTATGATCAACCTTAGATTCGCGTGGCTGCGTAGCTTTCACTTCAACTCTTTGAGTCAATTTCCTGATAAGGTTATAAGGCCGTTAGTATTTCTGGCGATGTTACTTGCTGCTTATCTTTTTTATGACCGCGGACTCAATATTTTTATGGTGATCATTATGAGCGGCATCAGCATACTGCTGGCGCTCATAGTGGGTAATTATTACATACAGAAAAAAGTATTAACCACAGTAGAAGATGTTCCAGCTATATATGAAAAGCCAAGATGGAGGAAAGTTGCATTGTCGCTATTCATAGTGAATGGGATTTATTTTTATTTGTCGCAACTGCAAATTCTGATGCTTGGCTCTTTTAAAGGTGCAGCAGAAACAGGCATCTTCGCTATAGCCTCACGGCTGTCAGACCTTGAGGGCTATATGCTCTTTGCTCTGAATGTTGTGCTTGCACCAATTATTTCAAGGTTATTCGCTGAACAAAAACTCGCAGAACTGCAAACTGTGATTACCCGAACATTATGGTTTGGGTTTTTATTTTCATTACCTCTTATAACAGGCTTTTTAATGTTTCCCTCATTTTGTCTTAGTTTCTTTGGAGACGAATTTGGAAGTGGGAAAAATGCGCTGATAATTTTAACACTATCGCAGGTAGTGAATTTTGCTACCGGCTCCGTAGGATATATGCTCACGATGACCGGACATCAGAAAACAGCCATTAAACTGCTCCTTCTAACCGCGGCGTTGACTACATTACTCAGCTTTATATTAATACCAATTTTAGGAATTAATGGAGCTGCCATATCAGCGGCAGTAAATAACATCGTCCTTAATGTACTTATGGCGATAGCCGTTTATAAAAAAACAGGTATCAACTCAACGCTTTTAAGATTGAAATGAAAGAAGCGATAAAGCCAAACTTCTTTGTTGTTGGCGCTCCAAAAAGTGGAACCACTTCTCTCTATTTTTATCTGAAAGAGCATCCACAGGTGTTTCTGCCACGCATCAAGGAGTTAAATTTTTTTTGCACTGATCTTCATTTCAGATATCCAATACTCTCTGAAGAGCAATTCATGCAATACTATAAAGACTGGATGAATCAGCCGGCAGTAGGAGAGGTGTCTGTCTGGAATTTGTATTCAGCAGCAGCATCTGAAAATATTTACAGCTTTAATCCTGATGCAAAAATAATAATCATGCTGCGGCATCCCGTAGATATGATGCATGCTTTACATAGTAATCATGTTTATAACAGCAACGAAATAATTCCCGATTTCGAAGAAGCTATTGCTGCACAGGATGAACGCAAAGAGGGCAAGCGAATTTCACCAACAATTAAATGCCCTGTAGAAGGATTATACTATTTTGATGTGGCTGCCTATTCGAACCAGGTAAAAAGATATATTGATTTATTTGGAAAAGAACGTGTGAAGGTGATTTTGTTTGATGAATTTTCCGACAACACCACCACTGCTTACCTCAATCTTTTGAAATTTCTTGATGTTGACCCTGTATTGCCATCAACATTTAAAATTTTTAATCAAAGGAAAGTTACGAGAAGCAATTTGCTTAAGCAATTAACCATAGCTCCTCCAGAATGGTTAAAAAGCACGGGCCGCTGGCTTTTTCCTCATCAGTCAAAAGGCAGAGATTGGCTGATGTTTTGGTTATGGAAACTTAACACCATACCTGTTGATCGAAAGGCTCTTTCACCAGTACTGCGGGAAAGTCTTACAGAAAAATTTAAGGATGATATAAAAATCCTTGAATCGGTAATAGATAAAGATTTATCTGGTTGGCTTTAATAGAACTTCCTCATAGATGCCCATCAGCTTTTTGCCTACTATTTCCACCGAGAAATGGTCCTGAGCATATTTTTGTAATTTTTCCGGGTCATATAATTTAAACTCTTTGCACATTTTAATAATTGCTTCCTGCAACTGAATTTCATCATTGATGTCAATTAAAATTCCTGATGATTCATCAATAAATTCTTCTGGTCCGCCACAACGGGTAGAAATTACCGGCTTACCACAAGCGAGTGCTTCAGCAGCCGCCATGGAAAAGGTTTCGGAGAGACTGTTTACGATAAGAAAAGAAGAGCGAAGAAGCAATTTGTAGACTTCCTCATTAGATAAATAATCATGAAAGAAAATTCTTTTGTTTAGTAAACCGCTTATTAAGGCTTTGCTGTGTAACTCATTAGATGCCGGTCGTACGATATTCAATTGTGCTGCAGGAATGAGGTGATGTATTCTTATGAAAGCATCAATCAGACCATTGATATTTTTACGATGATCAGTTAATCCGCCAATAGCTATTATAATTATTGCTTCATCATTAATTATTGTTTTTAATGATTCCTGTACAAATACTACATTGGGCACAATGGTATAATTGCCCCGCAAGCCAAAGTTCAACATAGCCGTTTGAAGGGTTTTTGAAACTGCCGTGATACAGCACGCTTGTCGTGCAGCAAATTGAGCAAACCATTTCAACGGTGGCAAGAGTACGGGAAGGTCATGCACAAAATGACTGGAGTGCTCAGTTATCATAAAAGGAATACGATATTTATATTGTAGATAAAATGCCAGCAATACAGGTCGTGTGAAGATGTGAACATGGCTGACATCAGGCATGCCAAAGTTTTTTTTTATTAATTGCCAGCCCATCTGAGTTGCTTTTATGTAACGGAAGAATTTAATAACTCTGCCAAAACCTTTTGCTGAGACATCATTATTACGATACCAGATGCGGATCACCGTAAACCCAAACTCTTTAGCTACCTGCGAGTCATACAATCTATTGCTCATCTTAGAATCAGCACCAATGTAGAGCACAGCAATATTGCAAAACATTGAAGCTGCACGCGCATGATTTTCTATAAAATTTCCATCAAGCTTATCAACGCGATTGGGATACCACCTGGTGATGAATAGAACGTTTTTGCGCACCAGCGTTAAGATAATTTTTTAGTCCGCAACCTTATAGAGTTACCAATCACCATAACATCAGAAAATGCCATAGAAGCGGCGCCTATAATCGGTTTCAGAAGACCAATTGCTGCAATAGGAATTGCAACGATATTGTAGAAGAAAGCCCAGAAGAGGTTCTGCCGTATAGTAAGCAGCGTGTGCTTGCTGATACGAATTGCTTCAGAGAATAGGCTGAGATCACTTTGAAGTAAAATGATCTGTGCAGCATCTATTGCAACCTGTGTTGCATTGCTGAGTGAAATGCCAATGGTTGCAGCGGATAATGCAGGAGCATCATTCACACCATCGCCAACCATAGCGGTAGGTGCTTTTAACATAAGCTCACGGATGATTGCAAGCTTTTCATCGGGAAGCTTTTCTGAATAGTAGTGTTCAATACCTGTGGCAGCGGCAACGGATTTGCAAATTTCTTCACGATCGCCGCTAAGCAATACTGACTTTATTCCAACACTCTTTAAATATTGAATGG
>JACCZZ010000356.1 GCA_013695715.1 Chitinophagales bacterium
AAATGTCTTCTATGTGTTGCTGAAAGATTTCATTTGGAAATAAGATGTGTTTATATATAAAAGAAATGATCTCCTGGTCCTCAGGCAGAAGCGGATTTTCCTTATCAGAATATCTCTCATACTCTTCAGATTTTTTTAAACTCTGAAAAAATAATCGAAAGTAATCTGTGTCAGCACGGTTATCCAGCTTTTCACGCCTTATTTCTCTATATAAGGTTTCCTGTTCTACCAGATGTTGAATTATGGAATTATAAAAGAGCTGAACCGAAAAATTCTCCTTTTCAGCTTGAATAAATTTTTCCGATCTTATTTGTACGTCGGTTATTACATATTCAGAAGTCTTACAAATAACATACAGATTGTATAAGAAGGCACGGTAAAAGCTGTTGATATTTTCGAGCATCGTTTTCTCCAGACGCTCTAATGTTTTTTCCTGATCATGTTCATGTGCATACACAGTTTGCATCACCTTAATCCGAACATTCCTTCTCGATAGCATTTTTTCTAATTAAGATGGTAAAACAGATTAGCAAATTAATACCTCAGATAGTATGATGCTTTGCCAATTTATAGCAGGCAATTTGGCGATATCCTAAAATGGTTATAGGGAACTAAGTGACCCTATCTTCGTGAATTAAGTATTGCTATGCTACGCAGTCTTTCTTCCGCAATCTCATTTGCCGCTTTATAGGTTGGTATATTTTTTTGTTTTGCATGAGCAAATATCTCCAAAGTTCGGTGGTATATTTTTTCTGTTTCTACAGTCACTCTTTCACTATTATAAGATTGTAGTTCCATGGCCACATTGATTAATCCACCGGCGTTAATTACAAAATCAGGAGCGTATAATATTCCCTTTTCAACCAGCAACTGTCCATGCACCTTCTCATCTGCCAGCTGATTGTTCGCAGCTCCTGCAATGATAGAACACCTAAGGAGATCGATAGTATCATCATTTATTGTAGCTCCCAACGCACATGGAGCATAGATGTCAAAATCATGATCATATAATGCATCTGCATTTACAACTATTACATTATGCTTTTTACTAACTGCAGCTATACGATCATCATATAAATCAGTAATTAAAATTTTTGCATCTTCCTGCTCGAGATAATTCACGAGGTGT
This sequence comes from Chitinophagales bacterium, assembly GCA_013695715.1. Classification (GTDB taxonomy): domain Bacteria; phylum Bacteroidota; class Bacteroidia; order Chitinophagales; family UBA10324; genus JACCZZ01. The sequence goes on from JACCZZ010000356.1 coordinate 1,130, forward strand.
GCTCCCACATGTCCCACACCCTGCACCATCACTTTTTTTCCAGATAAAGAATCATTACCATAAACTTGTTTTGCCGCCGCTTTCATTCCCATATATACTCCCAAAGCTGTGAATGGTGAGGGATCTCCACCCCCCCCCATATATTCCGGAAGCCCAGTGACATACTTTGTTTCACGAGCAATCCATTCCATATCTTCTTTAGAGGTGCCTACATCTTCTGCAGTGATGTATTTACCGCTGAGGCTATTCACAAACTTACCATAGCGTCGAAAAAGAGATTCGGATTTGTCTTTTCTCGAATCACCAATTATCACTGCCTTACCTCCGCCCAGATATAATCCTGTTATAGCAGCTTTGTAGGTCATGCCCCGAGAAAGTCGCAATGCATCCTTCAAAGCTTCATCGTCACTGGAATAATTCCAGAACCGTGTGCCACCAAGTGAAGGTCCAAGTACGGTGTTGTGGATTGCAATAATACATTTCAGTCCTGATGCTTTATCATGGCAGAAAACCACCTGCTCATGATCCATTTCCGAAATCTGATCAAAAATGGAATATGTTGATGTTACTGGTTGGGTAACTTGGGTAGCAACTGCCATCAGAATGAATTTTAGATTATTGATTAGATTAAAAGCATGGCTAAATTATCGAAAACCACCCTTTAATTGATATGAATTCATGTAGGTTTGCATACGAAAAGGGCTCAAAGTTATGTTTATTTTTTTGAGAGATAATGAAGTTGGAAGCCCAGAGTATCTATGCATAAGTTAAGATCACTCAATAAATATCTTTATAAATATCGGTTCAGGCTGGTGATTGGAATCTTTTTTATCGCCTTGTCGAATGGATTTGGTGTTTTCTCGCCTCAGGTTGTAAGACATGCTGTAGATATTATAACAACTGAAATATCCTACAATCAGTTTTTCCAGGGAACTGCATTAGAGCCTGATTTCATAAAGCACTTCGGGAAGACCATCTTACTGTTTGGATTGATAGTAGTATTGCTGGCAATTTTTCGTGGATTATTTCTTTTTTTCATGCGACAAACAATCATCGTAATGTCCAGATTGATTGAATATGATCAGAAGAATGAGATTTATGATCATTACCAAAAACTGGATCTTGATTTTTATAAGCGGAACAATACAGGTGATTTAATGTCGCGAATTACTGAAGATGTTTCCCGCGTGCGCATGTATACTGGCCCGGCCATTATGTATACCATTAATCTTCTTATTTTATTTGTGATGGTAATTTTTACGATGATTCGGGTAAATCCGGAGCTTACACTTTATACCATTTTGCCTTTGCCCGTTCTTGGTTTATCTATTTTTTATGTGAATGGAATTATAGAGCGAAAGAGTGAAGCCATTCAGCGACAATTGTCTTTTCTAACGACAATATCTCAGGAATCTTTTTCAGGAATCAGAGTAATCAAATCTTATGTGCAGGAGCGTTTCATGAATACATATTTCAGTAAAGAATGTGAACAGTACAAAAACAAAACACTTGATCTGGCGCGTGTAGAGGCGGTTTATTTTCCTATTATATTTCTGTTAGTGGGCTTAAGCACAGTACTAACGATCTTCATTGGAGGCCTACAGGTGATAGAAGGAAAGATTACGACAGGCAATATTGCTGAGTTTGTAATTTATATAAATATGCTTACCTGGCCTATCGCTTCCGTAGGATGGGTGATGGCATTGGTACAACGGGCTGTTGCTTCCCAAAAAAGGATCGATGAATTTTTAAATGTTCAGCCAAAAATTTCTTCTCCAAATGTTAGTGCACCTGAGATCAAGGGACGTGTGGAATTTGAAAATGTATTCTTTACCTATCCTAATACCGGAATCCAGGCATTGAAAAATATCTCGTTTAAAGTTAATCCGGGGCAGAGGGTAGCTGTAATCGGTAGGACAGGTTCGGGTAAATCATCCCTGGGACAATTGCTGGTTCGGATGTATGACCCAGAAAGTGGGTCTGTTTTGATTGATGGAACCGACATTCGTGAAATAAATTTATTTGAGCTGCGCACACAGATTGGATACGTCTCCCAGGATGTATTCTTATTCTCCGATTCAGTTTTTAACAATATTGCATTTGGAATAGATAATGAAGATGTTGACTCAACAAACATAAAAGAGGCAGCAACATATGCATCTGTTGATCGTGATATTCTTGACCTTCCAGAACAGTATGAAACTATGGTTGGTGAAAGGGGAGTCACATTATCCGGAGGACAAAAACAACGAATTTCAATTGCACGCGCCCTTGTTAAAGATCCTAAGATTGTGGTCTTCGATGATTGTCTTTCAGCAGTTGATGCCCAAACAGAAATTCAGATTCTGGGATACCTTAATGAATTCTTAAAAGACAGAACAACCATCATCATAACACATCGTATTTTTTCCCTATTTAATTTCGACACCATCATAGTGCTTGATGATGGACAAATTATTGAGCAGGGCAACCACGATACACTAATGCAGCGGCAGGGTGCATACTATGATTTATATGAAAAACAGCAAATCGCCGAAAAGGTAGTAGCTGGGTGATTTGTTGACTAAACTGGCGAGGTGCCGTTTTAAAAGATTTTGAATTTAAATTCGGAAAAGAATATATTTGCCATGCTTAGCAACTAAATATATTCACTGTGGAGGAAAAAAAAGGAAGCTTTAAGTCTGAATCTGTTTTTTCGAAAAAGCTGAGGGCCGGAAAAAGAAGAACCTACTTCTTTGATGTTAAATCAACTAAGGCTAATGATTACTTTTTAACCATCACGGAGAGTAAAAAACGGCAGGATGACAGTTACGAACGTTTTAAAATTTTTCTTTATAAAGAAGATTTTAATAAGTTTATTGAATCCCTCAACGAAACGATCGATCATATCAAAAGGGAACTGATGCCTCATTATGACTTTGATGAGTTTGCCAAGCGACAAGCAGAATATGAAAAAAACAGAGAAGCCACAAGAATGGAAGGTGAAATGAGCCATGACAATCCTGTAGTTGAAAATCATAATGAAGGAGAACAGAGAGGGAGCGGCGCAGATGGTATTTCCGGCAGGGTAGAAACAATTCCTGAGGATAAATCTTTGAATGAAGAAGACCTTAAATGGTAGTTTAACCTTAGGGAAAATCTTAGTAAGCTCCTTCTGAGGAGTTTTTTCATTTATAGGAATATGGAACAGTTTTTATCTTATTTCTGCAACCATCATCATAAACTTAAATTCTTTAAAGGGCTAAGCTTTAACCCACGGCAGAGCATAAAACCATATCTTTTGCATAGGTAAACTTTTAGTTGCTGCTTCATCAATTCTCTTAAATGAACTACTTTCGCGCTTTATTATTTAAAATTTTATCCATGAGGATGTTCCATTCACCATTTTGTTTAATATTGGCTTACATACTCTTTTCATCATCAGGTGCTTATTGCCAATTTCAATATGTATCACCAAAACCCGGAAGTTTATTCCGAAACCCTGAAACAAACATCATCCTGAAAAATGGTGACCTTATTGATGCCCATTCTTTAAATCCTCAACTTATCACGATCGAAGGATCTGAAAGCGGAATCCACAAACATAAAATCGTACTATCCGATGACGGGAAGACAATAATCGTTAGCCCTCTATCTACGTTCACTCCAGGCGAACAAGTGAATGTAACAGTTGCTGATGGTTTTAGAAAAGAGAATGGAGAGCTCATCACGGGCACTACTTTCGATTTCAAGATACATGCCGCTCGTTCTAAAGCTGATTTGCAAAGCATAAAAGATGCGTTGAAATATGCCAAAGAACAGGAATATATTGAAACGGGAATGATTCCCGATGAGAGCCCATCCGCAGATGTGCGTGACCTCTGTCAGGTAATTCCTCATACAATTACCTCTTCAGGCAATGAATACAAAGCCGACCCTTTTTATTACAACTTCCGTGGCGGCGGTGCCGGGTGTTTTGGTAGAACAATCTTAACAAACGAGGGCGACTCTGTATTTGCAGAGTTTGATAACAACCGTGGCATCAGCTTTACTATCAATCGCAATGGATATATTACTTATTACAGCTATCTTGATAGTGGCTTTGAGATGATGGATACCATGTACAATGTTGTAAAGCATTTATTCATGGGCAATGGATACCGTGCTGATGAACATGAGCTGCTGATATTCCCAAATGGAAACCGCTTTATGTTTAGTTATGATGTACAGCCCAACATCGACTTATCTGATATAGGTGGCCTGGACACGGTAGATGTCATTGGATGCGTAATTCAGGAACTTGACAGTAATGACCAAGTACTATTCGAATGGAGCAGTTGGGATCATTTTTTATATACTGACGCCATTTTTTGGGAAGAAAGCCTGCTGCCATTCAGTACAGTCTTCGATTGGGTTCATGCCAATTCAATGGAACTCGATTATGATGGCAATTTGCTATTATCGTCAAGGCATCTCTGCGAAATCACAAAGATTAATCTTGCTACTGGTGATATTATGTGGCGGCTGGGCGGAGATAATAACCAGTTTACCTTTGTAAACGATTCTTTCAATACCCTGCCATTTAGCGGCCAGCACGACTTTCGAAGACTCGCCAACGGACATTATACGATGTTTAATAATGGAAACAATATATTGCCAACTCAATCAAACGCAAAAGAGTACATATTAGACCAGGATAACAAAGTTGCTACACTTGTATGGAGCTATGCTCATCCTCCCATAAATGGCCTTAATTTGTATTCAGCAGCTATGGGCAATGTGCAGCGTCTTCCTAATGGGAATACATTTATAAATTGGGGTTTAATTCCCAGTGCATTTCCAGCCTTTCCGCGATTTACAGAGGTAGATTCATTAAACAATATTGTTTGGGAATTCAATTTTTTAGATACAGCCTACTACATTTGTTATAGAGCATATAAGTTTGACTGGAACAGGTGTGCTCCTGTAGTGGATAGTACTTTTTTTATATCTTATTTAGGCTCAGATTCTGTAGTTATAACCTGGGGTGAACCTAATTTTAATGAATCATATATTTTTCAATACAAGCTTGATAGTGCTTCCGATTGGATTTCAATACCTGTAACCACCAATACCATCTCATTAGATAGCCTGATTCCATCTTCATTTTATGACTGGCAGGTGCAATCAATTTGCACGGTGTTCAATGACAGTTCTGCATATTCATCAATACAGCAGTTCAATACCCTTTCCGTTGCAACTAATAGTATAAACGGTGATGCTGCATTCTTCGATGTATTTCCCAATCCTGCTGATGACATCATTCATATAAAATATAATATGAATGAATCTTTACCCATCTTAATAGAGCTTGTGAACGTGCTGGGGGAAGTGCTCTATTCAGAATCCGCAACAGCATCAAAAGGTCTGAATGAAAATGCAATTTCTATTAAGAGTCTGGCAGAGGGAGTTTATTTGATACAAATGACAGGAAATAACTTTTCAGCAAGGCAACAGATTGTTGTGCGATAAGATAAGCCTACCTCATTTGGGATCAAAGGATCATTAGTAGTTAGAAGATAGCTGGTATTAATACCCGTTCTTCTCCTTGGTTTTTTGAAAAGTGCCACCCTTGCGATGAGGTTTCTTTTCCCGCCTTTCCTCATTTTCATTTTGCACTTCAACGCGTATACGCCGCCCACGGTGTGATGCCCCCTTAAATGCATGCACAACACTGTTGACATTCTGCTCATCAACATAAAAGAAAGAATACGCACCTTTTAATTTCAGGTTCATGATGTCTTTACTTTTAAGCTGCGTTGCATGCCTGATAATCGCCATCAGCTTCTCCTCTGTAAGCTCGTCCATTTTTCCGAGGTTGATGAACATCCGTTGACCTGTATGATGCTCAAAATCTGTTTCCCTATCGGAAAAAGCCTTTTTTTCTTTCATGTTAAGATCCCGGGCGCCTCGATAATAATCTAGAAAACGATTGAATTCTATAGAGGTAAAACGCTTGATTACATCTTCTTTAGAGAGATCCTGAAATTCATGCATCACCGAAGGCATAAATGCCCCCATCTCTTTCTCATTCACACTCACCTCATGTACCCTGTGAATCAATGCAAGCAGTTGTTGCTCGCACACCTGAACACCCGTTGGAATTTGCTTGCGCTCAAATGTTGTCTTAAGCTTTTTTTCCAGTTGCCTGATCTTAGATACCTCCCGATCATCTACTAAGACCATAGATATTCCAGTCTTTCCAGCCCTTGCTGTCCGCCCACTCCTGTGCGTATAGAAATCCATATCATCTGGTAAATGTAAATTTATGATATGAGATACATCGTTTACGTCAATACCTCGAGCAGCTACATCCGTTGCAACCAGCAACTGCAGCGTTCGGCTCTTAAAGGATCGCATCACCTTATCGCGTTGGGATTGTTTAAGGTCACCGTGTAATGAATCTGCATTATATCCATCCTTAATCAATGAGTCGGCAACTTGTTGTGTCTCAGCTTTTGTTCTGCAAAATATAATGCCATAAATGTCAGGCGTGTAATCTACAATACGTTTTAGAGCATCATATTTTTCACGGCTGTGAACCACAAAGTATTGATGTTCGATATTTTCATTGGCCATGTTTGCCACCCCTACCTGCACTTCATAAGGGTTATTCATGTATTTTTTTGAAATACGACGGATCTCCGCAGGCATCGTAGCTGAGAATAACCATGTCAATTTTTCTGCAGGTGTTGATTTCAGAATTTCGTCAATATCTTCCTGAAAACCCATATTTAGCATCTCATCCGCTTCATCAAGCACCACATAGTGAATCGTGCTGAGATTAACTGCTTTTCTTCCTATCAAATCAATCAAACGGCCCGGTGTGGCTATCACTATCTGTACACCATTTCTTATCGCTCGCATCTGTTCCATAATTCCTGCTCCGCCATATACGGCAACAATTTTTATAGATGGAATTCTTCGCGCATAGCTTTTTATATCACTCGTAATCTGCATGCACAATTCGCGTGTAGGGGCGAGTATGAGCACCTGTGTATGCGATGCATTGCTGTCTATTAACTGAATCAAGGGCATTCCAAATGCCGCTGTTTTCCC
>JACCZZ010000370.1 GCA_013695715.1 Chitinophagales bacterium
ATTTGATGCTGAAAGATGCAAATGAATTAGTCGATAGTAGCTTGCTGATATTTACCGGAGGAAGCATTGCAGTAGCTTTCAATTACAATGGCAGGCTGGTAAACTATGTAGATACAATAAATCAAACCCTTTACGCAAAAATAAATGGCAAGCTATCCGTATTTAATGGTGAGGTCACCTATATACCTCGTGGCTTTCATTTTTCTAACATCAACACTAATTTTTATTTTAATGATACAATGCTTACTGTAGAAAATTTAAGCGGAGAAATTAATAAAAATCCGGTAGAAATTTCTGGTACCGTTCAGAGGTTTATTCCTTTCTTGTTTCTTCCCAACTATAACCTGATTGCGCAACTTAATGTAAATGCCCCATCGCTGAATCTTGACTTGTTTAAGTCGAGCAAAGGTGGAATCGTTACCAAAGAGAAGTCACCATCTCAGAAAAAAGCGGCTCAAAAAAACATCACAAGGGTAGTAAATCAAATTATAGACAATACCGCTGCTGAGATTAATCTAACAGCAGGAGTAGTGAAATCACAAAGGTTTAAGGCTACCGATGTAAAAGGATTTGTTTCTCTCTCTGGTGATTTTATACGGTTTAATAATGTGAATATGAACACCTCAGGTGGAACCTTTTCATTGAACGGAGGAATCACCAGCCTTCAACGCCCTCCATATGAAATAAATATCAATGCGTCTATTAACAATGCGGATGTAAGCAGTCTGTTTTATTCATTCGATAACTTCCAGCAAAAAGCAGTAACTCATGAAGATGTTAAAGGAGTGCTGAGTACGTCTGTAAATTTTAATGCGCAATTAAAAAAGGATTATTCTATAGACCCGTCTACCATGAAGGGAAGCATAAAATTAAACTTAACAAAAGGTGCGCTTTTAAACTTCACTTCGCTGGATGAAATTTCGAAATTTATATTTAAAGACCGTGATTTTAACAATATAGAATTCGCTCAAATAAAAGGCACCCTTACTGTACATGGCCAACAACTCGAACTGTCACGAATGGAAATTCAATCCAGCGTGGTTGCTCTCTTCATACAAGGTGTATATGGATTTAACAGTGGCACCGACATCAGTATTCAAATTCCACTTAGCAATTTAAAAAAGAGAGATACTGATTTTAAGCCCGAAAATATTGGTACTGATATAAACCTTGGACCGAGCATTTTTTTAAGAGCCGTAGATGGTGCAAATGGAAAGATCCAGATTAAGTATGATCCTTTCAAAAATTATTATAAAGAAAAGGCGATAGCTGCTCCCAGAAAGCGTAAATTAAGTAAGAAGCAGATCATCAAAGATAGCATTGCATTAAAATCGCGACAGATGTCTGACAGTGCCGTAAATAAACATGTACAACCTGAAGATACTAGGAAAGAATAGCACCTGATTAATTTAATTTGGTTCTATAAATAATTATTTATAAAAAGCACGATAACAAATCTTGTTCTAACATTTTCAAAATTTTATTTCCTCTCGATCTAAACGCAGCACTCTCAATGTCCATTTGCTCCTTTATTAAAACACGTAATTCATCTTTTAGTCCGGGTTCATCTTTTGTAATATTTGTTATTACTGTCATTGAGAAAACCTTTACAGCCACAGGCTCTATCCGTGAGGCAAGCAATTGAAAGCAAATGGTAGCCGCAATACCATGCAGCTTTTTGGGTATCTCTATATCTTGAAGAACCCGCATTACATTTCTTTTAACTGCATCAGGAACGGGCTCTTGACAATATTCCAGCATCTGCTTAAGGTAGCCGCTTATCCAATCTGGATGATCCTCTGCCACATATCTCACGATCCATGCTGCTCTTTGTATCACACGATATTCATCATGCAAAAACAGGTTCATCAAATCATGGAAGCGGGCAATATCTTTCGCCACCCACTTTGCCAGTTTTGTAGTATTGCTTTTTGAGTGTTCCCTTAGTATTTCTTCACGGAGAGACATCATTCGTGATAATTGAAGAAGGCTTATAGGCCATGCAGTGCTGAAATTTCCAACATGCGGTCAATGGATTTCTTGGCCAAAATCCGAACATCCTCAGGAACAAGGATTTCAGGCAGCTCATACTCCATACAGAGATATAATTTTTCTAAGGTATTGCGCTTCATATATGGACAATCATTGCAGGCGCACCCATTATCAGGAGGAGCAGGTATAAAAACTTTGTCAGGTGCTGCTTTTTGCATCTGGTGAATAATGCCTGTTTCAGTGGCTACAATAAATTCCTGAGCCGGATCATTGATTGCATATTTCAACAACCCTGTTGTGGAAGCAATGTAATCAGCCAGTTGCAAAACCGGAGTTTCACATTCAGGGTGCGCAATAACTTTTGCATTTGGGTGCCGGTTTTTAAGTTTTAGGATTTTCTCGGAAGAAAATATCTCATGCACAATACAGGCACCTTCCCAGAGTACCATGTCTCTCCCCGTTTTACGAATCAAATAACTGCCGAGATTTTTATCGGGGGCGAATATGATTTTCTGATCCGGGGGAACTGCTTCGATGATCTTTTGTGCATTGGAAGAGGTGCAAACATAATCGCTTAAAGCCTTGATCTCTGCTGAACAGTTGATGTAAGAGATCACCACATGATCTGGATATCTTGCCTTAAAGCGAGCAAATAAGTCAGGAGGGCAAGCATCTGCCAGTGAACATCCGGCCTTAAGATCCGGCAACAAAACTTTTTTCTGCGGAGAAAGAATCTTAGCTGTTTCAGCCATAAAATGAACTCCGGCAAAAACAATGATGTCAGCATCTGTTTTTGCCGCTTGTTGTGACAAGCCAAGGCTGTCCCCGATATAATCTGCTATATCCTGAATATCAGGTTCCTGATAATAGTGGGCTATAACTACGGCATTCTTTTCCCTCTTTAACCGTTCAATTTCTTCAAATAAATCTAACTCAGGATTTATATCAAGATCAAGAAAGCCTTTTTCTTCTAATTTTTCTTCAGCTTCCACTAACAATGTCTCCACCTTAATTATTTTAATGTATTTAAAAGATTTATTGTTACAGGTTATTAGCTGTGTGAATTAGTGTACAATCAATCAACTTAACCATAGGAATTCAGTTTATCAATATCGAATCCACAGGCAAAGTTACCCAATCCACATTGAACAACCATGACCATCAGCATGTTCCGTGGTTGCTAACATCTTCTGATTTAAATAACATGGGGACAACTTCTTCATAAGTTGTAAAGATACCGTCTGTTGTTGCAGTTGAGAAGTGCAAGATTTGTATTGCAGTTGCCAACACTTATTGCGCATTTAAGCTCCAATTGCTTCGAAAAGAAATTGTAAACAAGATATCAACGCAACATTTGCCAAAAATTATCCCCGAATGTGAAGAAGTAAATCTTTAACATTGAAAGCATGTTATACTATAGTTCAGCTAATTCAAAGAATGTTGGTATCTGCACAATTATTAACTTTAAAACATGCTGTACTTTCCTTTACAGGATTCTATTGAATTACTTCGCAGACTTACTTTTCGTAAAGTGTGGAATGGCATAAAAGTATTCAGCTCTTATCATTATTCCAGGCTATCAGGAAATGCAACCCAATGGGGACTTCCTATAGCCGTCTCTTTGGAACCAACAACTTCATGCAACCTTCGTTGTCCGGAATGCCCTAGTGGATTAAGATCATTCACCCGTGATAGGGGAATGCTGCAGGAAGATTTGTTTAGAAGAACTATTGAGACATTGCATAAAGAGCTGTGGTATCTCACATTCTATTTTCAGGGCGAGCCCTATCTTCATCCCAAATTTTTAGAGATGGTGAATTTCGCTTCTCAAAAAGGAATTTATACTGCAACATCCACCAACGGCCATTATCTAAATGATGAGAAGGCAAAAATGACAGTCCTTTCCGGCCTCAGCCGCCTTATTATTTCTTTGGATGGAATAAAGCAGGAAACGTATGAATTGTATCGAAAAGGGGGGAACCTTGAAAAAGTAATTGAAGGAATACAAAATATTATAAGATGGAAGCGTGAGCTAAAATCAAAAACACCTAAACTTATATTGCAATTTTTAATATTTAAGCACAATGAGACTGAAATGTCACAGGTAATAGAGTTTGGAAGGAAACTTGGTGTCGACGAAGTACGGTTTAAAACTGCTCAGGTCTATGACTATGATAGAGGAAATACATTAATTCCCCAAAATGAAAAATTTTCACGTTACCACAAACAAGATGATGGAAGGTATGCCGTAAAAAACCCTCTGCCTAATCATTGCTGGAAACTGTGGCATTCATGTGTTATCACATGGGACGGAAAAGTTGTTCCATGTTGCTTTGATAAAGATGCAAAGCACAGGCTTGGTAATCTTCAAACCGAATCTTTTAAGCAGGTTTGGAAAAGTAATGCCTATCGGCAGTTTAGAAGTTCAGTGCTGAGATCAAGAAAAGAGGTAGATATATGCACCAATTGTACAGAGGGTTTAACGTTATAGGGAGATCATTCTGCCAGAGGAAATTATCGGGGCTAAGCCATAGCTTACGGATTGATAATCATGGATACTGTTAAATCTCAGCCG
>JACCZZ010000282.1 GCA_013695715.1 Chitinophagales bacterium
CTCGTAAGAGATTCTGATAAAGTATTGTTAGTAGGTGAAGCTACAAATGGCGAAGAATTAATGACTGTTGTCAAATCTAAGAATCCGGATGTGGTATTGATGGATATAAACATGCCTAATATGAATGGTATTGAGGCAAGTAAGAAAATCAAAGCTGCTTTCCCTCATATGAAAATACTTGGACTGACTATGTCTGATGACGCTATCTCAGTTTCGGAAATGATGCGCGCAGGAGCATTAGGCTATCTTCTAAAAACCACGGGTAAAGCTGAATTAATAAATGCCATCTCCACGGTCTTTCAGGGTGAAAAATATCTTAGCAATGAGATGTCAATGAAGCTGATTGAGAAAATGTTTGATGACAAGGAAAAAGACGAAATATCCCGTATCCCTCGTAAAGCTGAGATCACAAGGCGCGAACTGGACATCATTCGCCTCATTGCAGAAGAGATGACAAATGCCGAGATCGCTAAAAAACTTAATAACAGTCCGATGACTATTATTACACACAGGAAAAATTTATTGAGAAAGCTCGGTGTAAAAAACACTGCCGGTCTTGTAAAATATGCTGTGCTTAATGGTCTGCTGGAGTCATAGCCAGGATCATCATATATAATTTCCTTAAAAAATAGTTTACCTGACTCGTATCAGCAGAATCCATATTTGCAAATGCAATTTATTGGAAGTTAGCTTGCGAACATGCTTTCTTGTAATCCAGCTAAAACTTACTGATAAAAATTTTTTAAGAAATTACAAAAATTGACTATATTTGGTTGATCTTTTTGAGTACTCAAAATTGCCGCTCAGGTAACCTCCGTGTCTGGAAAGTTTTTGGTGTTTTACTTTCCGGCAAATCAGAGATTATTCCCCCTTGGAGGACTTGAGCGGCTTCTTCATAGATTTTCCAGCTTTTTTATTTTTTTTGTGAATGCCCGCCTCGAAGCTTCTTTTACTTACTGTATACATTTAGCTATTTTTGCGCCTTCTCATTAAAATAGGAAGAGAATTACAATTGTCTTAGCGAAATTTAAGAACGCTTATTATTGTTAAGAGAGTAACAAAACTTGAAACATAAAGCGGATATGGCGTAATTGGTAGCCGCGCCAGACTTAGGATCTGGTGCCGTAAGGCGTGGGGGTTCGAGTCCCTTTATCCGCACATTATTAATCTTGTAAGTTTATAAAAGGTACAGTGAACATTATACCCGAGCAAATAAACGATAATCACCTTAAGTTGGTAGTAAACGTAGAACCAGATGATTATCTTAATGACGTGGATGAGGAGATTAAGTCCTTGAGTAGAAAAATAACGATGAATGGCTTCAGACCTGGCAAAGTGCCTGTCGGACTAACAAAGAAATTTTATGGGAATTCTGTTTTAGCTGATCATCTTGATAAGCTAATAAATAGCACTTTAAGTAATTACATAAAAGAAAAGGATTTACAAGTGCTGGGGCAGCCATTGCCTTATGAGGTAAAACATCAGCAGATTAATGTTTTACGTCCTGAACCCTATGACTTTGGATTTGAACTTGGCTTGATTCCGGTTTTTGAGTTGCCTGACCTGGAACATATAACTTTTGAAAAGAAATTATTGCATGTTACAGATAAAATGATAGAAGAGGAGATAGACAGGCTGTGTGCAAGGTATGGTGAGCGTTCCAATCCTGACGTAATCGGCGACGGTGATATTGTTTATGGTGAATGGAAAGAATTGAATGATAATGGTGAGCTCAAGGAAAATGGAATTTCTTCCACTTCATCCTTTTCCATAAAATTGGTAAAAGACGATGGTTCAGCACAGTTGTTAAAAAAACTTAGCAAGAATGAAGCTGTTGAAATCAATGTGAGAACAGCTTTCAGCAATGACATGGAATTAATCATCCATAGCATTCTGAAAACAGATCATAATACGGCGGGACAAATGAATGAGCGGTTCCGTTTTACGCTTTTGAACATTACACATATTGACAAGGCCGCATTGAATCAACAACTATTTGATCTGGCCTTTGGTAAGGCTGAAATAAATTCAGAGGACGAATTAAGAAGCCGCGTAAAGAGTGATCTGGAAAATGAATATCTGAAATATACGAGCTCAAAACTTGACCGCGCAATTCAAGAGTATCTTCTTAACCATACCAACATGAGCTTACCCGTTGAGTTTCTTCGTAAACTTATTAATTCAAATAAGGAAGGAGCAGAGGATATCACCGAACAGCAAATGAATCAACACATGAATCAGGTAAAGTGGGACTTAATTCATGATAGGATGGTGCGTGAAAACGAACTATCTGTTGCCAGAGAGGAATTGATAGATTATACAAAATTAGACATACTCAATTATTACAAAAATGAAATGTCTGAAGATGAAGAAGCATTAAGCAGGTTAGTAAACTCTTTATTGAATGATGAAAAATACGTTCGTCGCATCAGTGACCAGGTTCTGAACGATAAAGTATTTGAATTGTTGAAATCAAAAATTTCTATTGAGGAGAAAGCCGTAGATCTTCACGAGTTTTACCATCATTAAAACAAAAAATAGACGATACAATGTTTCAAAATGAATTTAAAAAATATGCTGTTCGGCATGTAGGAATGAATAGTATGCATCTAGAAGATTATATGCGTAAGTCTGTCACAAATCTTACTCCATACATTATTGAAGAGCGGCCGTTGAATGTAGCCTCCATGGATGTATTCTCAAGGCTTATGATGGATCGCATTATCTTTCTTGGCGAAGGCATCAACGATTATGTTGCCAATGTAATTCAGGCACAATTACTTTTTCTTGACTCAGTTGATACAAAACGAGACATTCAAATTTATGTGAACAGCCCGGGAGGCTCAGTTTATGCTGGTTTAGGAATTTATGATACCATGCAATATATAAATCCCACTGTGGCAACTATCTGTACAGGCATAGCTGCTTCAATGGCTGCTGTGCTGTTATGTGCCGGCGCAAAAGGCAGTCGGACGGGATTAAAGCATTGTCGTGTAATGATTCATCAGCCATTAGGCGGTGCTGAAGGACAAGCCAGCGATATAGAGATAATGGCTAAGGAAATTGTAAAGACAAAAAGAGAACTCTATGAAATAATAGCACTTCATACAGGTCAGCCTTTTGAGAAGGTAGAAAAGGATTCAGATCGTGATTACTGGATGAAGGCAGAAGAAGCCAAGGATTATGGAATGATAGATGAAGTACTGTTGAGGGGAAAGGATAAAAAGGAACCTCTCAAAAAGTAATGAACGGAAGCTGCTGAGGTTATGTTTAGCTAATATTCAATTAATTATGAAAAAGACACCTGAAAAATGCTCGTTTTGTGGCAAGAGGAAAGAGGATACTCTCATCCTGATTTCTGGGCAAGACGCATATATCTGCGAAGGGTGTGTTGAGCAGGCTCTATCCATTATTGATGAGGAGCTTGGTGATCGGAAGCAGTCGGGTGAATTTACATCTCACCCTGATTTCAAGATTCCACAAGAAATCAAGAATTTTTTGGATCAATATGTAATAGGGCAGGATGATGCCAAAAAGGTACTTTCTGTTGCTGTTTACAACCATTATAAGCGGCTTAATCATGTAGGTAAAGATGATGTGGAGATTGAGAAATCAAACATTTTGATGGTGGGCGACACAGGAACGGGTAAAACACTTTTAGCCAGAACGATTGCTCGTTTCCTAAATGTTCCTTTTGCCATTGTGGATGCTACAGTGTTTACTGAGGCTGGATATGTTGGTGAAGATGTAGAGAGTATCTTAACCCGGTTGCTTCAGGCATGTGATTATAACATTCCTGCGGCAGAAAAAGGAATTATTTATATTGATGAGATAGATAAAATTGCCCGCAAGAATGACAATCCATCTATTACCCGTGATGTATCGGGTGAAGGCGTTCAACAAGGATTGCTAAAATTGCTCGAAGGCACTGATGTGCTTGTGCCACCGCAGGGCGGAAGAAAGCATCCTGAGCAAAAAATGGTGAAGGTGAATACTACTCATATTTTATTTATCTGTGGAGGAGCTTTTGAAGGCATTGACAGGATTATTGCAAAACGGCATAAAACCCATGTAATAGGTTTTAAATCTGACAAAGATCACGACAAGCTTGATCGGGGAAATCTGATTCAATATGTTACTCCGCAAGACATCAAAGGGTTTGGATTGATTCCTGAATTGGTTGGTCGTGTTCCTATAGTAACTTACCTTGAACCTTTGGATAAAATTTCCCTAAAGAGAATTCTCACCGAGCCTAAGAATGCATTGGTAAAACAGTATAAAAAACTGTTTGAGCTGGAGAACGTTGCGCTTAGTTTTGATGATGATGCCCTTGATTTTATTGTTGACAAAGCAATTGATTATAAGCTTGGAGCAAGGGGCTTACGATCTATATGCGAAGCGATTATGACGGACGTGATGTTCACAATGCCCTCAAAAAAAGACATCAGGCAATTCACAGTAACATTACACCTGGCAGAAGAAAAAATCAATAAGTCGAAGCTGCGCCATCTAAAAGTTGCCTGATAATTTGAAAGTAAAGTCGCAGGTAAATAAGCATTAAACGATTATTTATTATTAGCATAAGAAAGTGCTTCGCCAGCGTTTTATTCCTCTATTATCTATTGAACACTTGCAGCGTATCCGCTCAAACGGTGATATCAATAGATTCTGTTTCTTCAGTAAGTGATTTTGAAAACATATCCATTGTAAAATTGAATGCTGATTCAAACGCCACAAGTATGCTGGTGTGGATCAAGAAGGAGATAAAGCCTCATCTTCATGCATCGCATTCAGAACATGTGTATGTGCTGCAGGGAACAGGTAAAATGCTTCTTGATAATAGAGTAATTGATATAAAAGAGGGTGATCTTGTTTTTATTCCACAAAATTCAGTTCATGCTGTGAGGGTAACCTCTGAACTTCCAATGAAAGTTTTATCTATTCAGGCGCCTGAATTTGATGGCAACGATCGTGTGCCCGTACCCGTAGATGTTACCTGGTAAAAGTACTTTTTTTGTATACGCCCGACTGAATGAACCCGTTCAAAAAAATTTTCTTTTCGATCTCAATTAACTGGAGTTGTTGAAAGATTTGCTCATAGGCTGGCAAATTGAATGCAGTAATTCCTGCAACTACTTGAAAAAAGCGATACATCAGCCAAATAAGTATGCGTTGGGAAATACTGGGTGTATGGAAAAAATCTGCAAAAAGAAATAGTCCGTCATCTTTAAGATGGCTGAAAAGCGAAGTTGCAAACTCCATTCCCTCTTGCTGTTTCATGCAATCCAAAACGAAAAACATGGTGATTGCATCATAGTTAACCAGGGGCACGTCCTTGTGGCTTCCACAAATAAAATGAACCCGATTAGTGAATGCAGCTTCAATTTTAGTTCGGGATAAGCTCACCATTTTTGAAGATGAATCGATGAAGTCGATTTTTAGCTCTTCGTGATGTTTCAGCAGGTAATTAAGAACGTTTCCTGTTCCACCACCCATTATCAGCAGATGGCCCTTTCGTGGAATGAAATGCAGAAACTGTTTTTTTGCTTTGATCAGGTTATTTCCAAATACCAGAAATGAAAGCTGATCATAGAGCGGGGCAATGATATTAAAGTTAGGTTTCAAAATTATCCATATACTGAACGAAGTTACAGATGAAAACATAACTATTCAGTCCTTTAATTATGCTTCCTGCTTCGCGAATAATCTGCTTGCTCTTTTAATAATTCATCGTACTGACAAGCAAACCAATAAATATGAAAAGATAGTAAATTTAACCTAAGGCGTGGTTGTTAAGTATTATTAGTAATTTCAATTTTTTAAAAGCAGGAAAATATCTTTTATCAATTATTACCAACGCTCATAAAAAACGACAGAATGAAAAACTTTACTATTTGCTGTGCTCTTTTTACATGCGTGTCCTTCATTCAATCTGGGTTAGCTCAAACGCCTAATTTCAGTGAAGACATTGCAGCTATTATATACGAGAATTGTACCGGTTGCCATCGGCCGGGGGAGATAGGGCCCTTTTCATTGATCACTTATGAAGATGTGTCGAGCAATGCCTTTGCCATTCAGGCAGCAGTTGTTAGCAAAAAGATGCCGCCCTGGCCTGCAAATCCTGATTACAGACATTATACAGACGAACTAGTACTTGAGCAAAGTGAGATAGATCTTATTGACCAATGGGTGATGGCAGGATCTCCAGAAGGTGATTCTACTCTAACTCCACCACAGCCCGACTATCCTGATGGCTCACAGTTAGGTGTGCCTGATTCTATTTACCCCTGGCCAGAGCCACTTGTAACATCGGGAAACAATCAAAATTACTATCGTGAAATCGTTATTCCAACCAATCTTACCGAGGACCGGTACATCCGCGGAATAGAGTTTCGCCCTGATCAGAGTGGCTATGTTCACCATGCGGATTTTTTTCAGGATACTACAGGAACGGCAAAGGAGCTTGATGATCTTGATCCCGGAGTCGGATTTAATCCGGACACAGCGCCATTCTGGTATCCCCAGGGCGATATGCTTTTCAACTGGTCACCGGGAATGAAATCGCAATTATGGCCTAAAGGAATGGGTAAGATTTTATATAAAAACGCACACATTGTTGT
>JACCZZ010000383.1 GCA_013695715.1 Chitinophagales bacterium
TACTCCTTAAGTCTTCAGCCGCCTTATGGGGCACATAAGTATAGAGTTTCATTAAATGGCCTCTTCGGGGTGAAAGGATCTTCGTATTCTTTAACTGCAGCCGCTCGCAGATTTTCGAGTTTACACCGTTTCTGATATTATCGAGGTTGGTATGTGCAGCATAGATGGCGATGTTATTTTTTATCGCTTTTATAATGGTCCGCTCCACATAAGTCTTGCCTGTTAGTTGCTTGATTCCGGAAAATAGTATTGGATGATGAGAGATCACAAGATTGCAATTCGTCTGAATTGCCTCATCTATCACTTCTTCAACGGCATCAAGGCAAAGGAGAACCTGAGAAACCTCCATTTCAGGAGAGCCAACAATCAACCCTGCATTGTCGTAGGGCTCTTGTAAAGACCGCGGCGCAAATCTCTCAAGTACTTCGGTAAGTTCTCTAACCTTCACAGTAAACAAAAATAGGAATTGATGCCAGAAGAGGTTGTATTCTTTTCATCTTTATGGCTCTTATAGAGGTTCATGCTTTCTTCTTTCAGATTTCTCCTTTATCCGTTTTCCTTTATCTATGGTCTAGGTTCCTTGCTATACCACAAAATGTATGATCTGCAGATTAAGAAATCAGTATCCTTTGAAATGCCTGTTATAACCATTGGTAATCTCTCAATGGGAGGTTCTGGTAAAACACCACACGTTGAATATTTAATCAGGCTGCTGAAAGATCACTACCATACAGGGATATTAAGTCGTGGATACAAACGAAAATCTAAAGGATATTTTTTGTTGGATGAATTTTCTACTGTCAAAGACGGCGGAGATGAACCTGTTCAGATCAAACAGAAGTTTCCTGATGTAAGTGTTGCTGTTTGCGAAGAACGGGCTATAGGCATTCCAATCATGATTCTTGATAATCCTCAATTACAGGTCATAGTTCTTGATGATGCTTTTCAGCATCGCCAGGTACAGGCGGGTCTTTCAATCCTTCTTACAAATTATTCAAAGCCTTTTACTGAAGACCACCTCTTTCCTATAGGGAGCCTGAGAGAACCTGTACGCGGAGCAGCGCGAGCCGATGTTATCGTAGTCACCAAATGCCCTACGGATCTGTCATTACAAGATAAATCACATTTTATAAAAGAATTAAAACATCACACCAACCAGCAGGTATTCTTCTCTTATATAGCCTATGGAGCACCTTATTCCATTTTTGATCTGAATAAAAAATTGATATTACAACGGGAGGACGCGGTATACCTTTTCACAGGCATTGCAGATCACAAGCCTCTGCTTCAGTATTTTAAGGGAGTAGTTGGTGAGGTATTAATTAAAACATATCCGGATCATTATTACTTTTCAGCTTCCAATCTTAAAAAACTACAAATCACTTTTTCAAAGTTAAATTGGACAAGAAATTTTTTGATTACTACAGAAAAAGATGCCGCACGTTTGCTTCCGTTCAAAGAATACCTCATTAATAATCAACTTGAAATATTTTGTATTCCTCTTGAAGTAAAGTTTTTTGAAGAAGAAAAATTTGATCAGCTAATCTATTCTTTTGTGCAATCGTGTAGCAGGTCATTCACGCATATTGATGAAAGATAATATTCTTGAGAAGATAACCGAAGCAGTTGGGTTCATAAGAACCAAGTCTGCATTGAGTGTACACTCAGGTATAATATTAGGATCAGGTCTTGGAGATTTGGTTGAAGGAATGGGGGTGGAGGCTGAAGTTGATTACGCAGAGATTCCACATTTTCCCATAAGCACGATACCGGGTCATTCAGGAAAGCTAATGTTAGGTACGTGGAATGAGAAAAATTTTGCTGTAATGCAAGGCAGGGTACATTATTATGAGGGATACTCTTCACAGCAGATCACCTTTCCCGTTAGGGTAATAAAAGCGCTTGGAGCAAAAGAGATATTTCTCACCAATGCTTCAGGTGGGTTAAATCCGGATTTTAAAAGCGGTGATTTGATGATAGTTGAAGATCACATCAATCTAAACATAGATCATCCATTAAGAGGAAAGAATGAAGAATCTCTCGGACCACGTTTCCCGGATCAGCACCAGGTCTATGACAAATCACTAATCAGCAAAGGACTTGAGGTTGCAGCCAAAAAAAATATCACCTGCCACAGCGGAGTTTATGTTGGAGTGACGGGTCCTGCCTATGAAACTCCTGCAGAATACCGTTATTTGAGGATGATTGGCGGCGATGCAGTGGGAATGTCTACCGTTCATGAAGCAATTGTTGCTAATCATTGTGGTATGCGGATCTTTTGTATTTCAGTAATCACCAATGAGGGTAATGCCAAGGCTTCTTTTATAGTTTCTCATGAAGGAGTTATTGATGCTGCACAGGCAGCAGGACGTAATATGGCATTAATTATAAAAGAGCTGGTGTGAATGATATAAGGCCTTCTATGAGTTCAATTGTTTTTGCTCACGCTTAATGGTTTACTTTGTCAGGCTCAGAGAAGGCTGTGCTGCTAATGACAACGCGGGGTTGTATGGAGTGTAAACTATTTTTTTATTGAGTTATTAGCAATGATATTTTTTAATGCTTTGAAATCACCCAAAAGATAAAGCGTCTTTATCAACTGCTTTCGCTCAATACTTCGACAGGCTCAGTATGACCCCGCGCGATTGATTGGATTGTGTATTAAACAATGTGTCATTATCTGCTTGTCGAATGTGTAGAGGGGGAAATTTGATGAGCATCGTTTAATTTCATACTTGCAGTAGAAGATACGAATAATTCAAAATAATAATAAACATCACATATTGCAGACAAGAGGCATTTATATTTACATTTTTACCATCTTATTTTTTGCTGGTCTTTCGCACTCATCAGCACAGGATACCATCTTTAATTATAACCCACTATGGACGAAATTTCATTTTCTCAATGATCCTAATGAACAATATAATCTTGATACTACAACAGCATTTATTCACCGGTTTCATCCTGTGGAACAGCCTTTCGGATATCGTCATATCGGCCAGTTGGGTGCTGCGGCAGAACCTATGTTTCTTTCGACAGAACACACATCGGGCTTAGATTTAGGATTTCACCAGTTCGATCCTTACTGGTTAACAAGCAACAGGGTAAAACTTTACAATACTTATCGTCCTTATACATT
>JACCZZ010000006.1 GCA_013695715.1 Chitinophagales bacterium
TGGTCGAGATCACAGCACCGTCATTCATTCGTGCCAGGCAGTGAGAGATCTGATGGACACAGATAAGGAATTCAGGGAGGCTGTTGTTGATTTAGAGAAAAAAATACAAATGAGTATTACCTAAAGAGTGGCTGCGCTTAGACTGATTAGTGAAAAGTATTACATTCACCCTCGAAATACATTGCAAAAGGTGCACATCATAATGTTTTCTTAATACCTTTAACTCATCTTAAACAAAAACAATCATCATGGGAAACTTACTTTACGCCGTTGCAGTCATCTTAATTATTATATGGGCAATTAGCTTTTTAGGTGGCTATTACACAGGAGGCCTGATTCATGCATTGCTGGTGATTGCCGTCATTGCCATAATTATCAAAGTTATTCAGGGAAGAAAAATCCTTTAATCTCGTTAGTTTTTTCATCCTTATTTCTCCTGTGGTTACCAATCACAGGAGAAATAACTATTTATGTACTTCCCTTGCAAATGTTAATATGATTTTATTAAGGTCTCTTAATATAATGAGACCAGACGCTAAATACTTAAATGTATATTCAAATAATATTTGTTCAGAGCTAAACCAGTATGAAGGAGTAGTTTGCGAATTGATTTTAAACAGCAACTCGTCTCAACAATCTGCACATTGCTTCCTAATAAGGTAAGACTTTGTCGAATTCTTTCGATCTTGCATTGCTGAGTTCTTAATTTTCACTTAAGATTTTTTCAAAAAATAATGTTCTTACATGAAAAATATTATTATTAATGTTTTAAGCATTGTTATTATAATACAGGTGTTTTCTTCCTATAAGACCAAACCCGAAACTACCTTTTTGCAACCCTGCCCGTTAGATACATTTCTTAATGCATATGTTGATACCACTGTGAAGCCACAGGACGATTTCTTCATGTATGCTATGGGAAAATGGATTAAGAACAACCCGATTCCTGCTTCAGAAAGATCATGGGGCATCTGGAGTAAGGTTAATGAGGAAAACTATGAAAGGATGAGAGCTATTAATGAGGAAGCTGCGGCTAAAAAAGCAGAGCGAGGAACCAACTGGCAAAAGATCGGTGATTTTTGGCATTCTGGTATGGACAGCACAACTATAGAGCAACAAGGATTGAAGCCACTGCAGGCAGAGCTGAATAAGATAAATTCTATTAAAGATGTTAACGGCATCCTTAATGAGATTGGCTATCTGCAGTCTATTGGGGTCGGAGCATTATTCGGCTCCTATATCGGGCAGGATGAAAAAAACAGCGAGATGATCTTTCTGCATCTATATCAGGGCGGCATTGGATTGCCTGAGCGTGATTATTATTTCGACAATGACTCAAGAACAAAAAATATCAGAACAGAATATGTAAAGCACATTACGAACATCTTTCAATTGCTTGGTGAAAATGCTGCCACTGCAAAAGAAAATGCTTCAGTGATAATGAGAATGGAAACTTCACTTGCCGAGAAGTCGCGGAAGCTGGCAGACTTACGGGATCCATATGAAAACTACAACAAGATGGATCTGGCTGCTTTGAATAAGATTACCTCTTCACTCAACTGGAATACATTACTTGCTTCCGCAGGAATTAAATCCATTGACACCGTTATAGTTGGCCAACCAGAATTTTTTAGCGGTGCTGAAGAATTGATTAAAAATGAGGGTCTTGAAAACTGGAAGACTTATCTGCGTTGGAATCTCATTAACAGCTATGCAGATAAAATAAGCAGATCTTTCAATGATGAGCACTTTCATTTTTACGGAACCATTTTGAACGGAACCACAGAACAGCGACCAAGATGGAAGCGTGTTTTGGACGAGGAAGAAAATCTTATGGGATTTATGCTTGGTCAATTATATGTGGAGCGGTATTACTCACCAAAGGTGAAAGCACGTTATGATAAGATGGTGGATAACGTATTGGAGGCATACAGAGATCGCATCATGAAGCTGGATTGGATGAGTGATGCCACGAAACAGAAAGCTGTACAGAAGCTTGGTACGGTAATGAAAAAGGTGGGATATCCGGGTAAATGGAGGGATTATTCTTCTCTTACCATTGATAAAAGTTCTTATGCTGAAAATGTGATGCGCGCCTCAAGGTGGTATAATGATTATGAGATTGCTAAATTAAATAAGCCTGTAGATCGCACCGAATGGGAGATGACGCCGCAGACGTGGAATGCCTACTACAATCCTTCAAACAATGAGATCGTTTTGCCGGCTGCCGCATTTATTGTTCCCGGCATGGCCGATTCATGTGTAGATGATGCTCTTATGTATGGTTACGCTGCAGGATCCACTATTGGCCATGAGATCACTCATGGCTTCGATGACCAGGGCAGCCAATTCGATGAAAAAGGAAACCTTGTTGAATGGTGGACCAAGGAAGACCGTGAAAAATTTAACTTGAAAACTAAATCTATAGTACGCCAGTTCAATGATTATATGGTTCTCGACAGCCTAAGGGTAAATGGAGAAGCTACACAGGGAGAAAACATCGCCGACCTCGGAGGCATGTTGTTAGGACTTGATGCTTTTAAAAAAACAGATCAGTATAAATCGGGAGAAAAGATTGGTGGCTTCACACCGGTACAACGGTATTTCTTAGGCTTCGCACTATCATGGTACGGTCAGGTGCGGCCAGAGGCGCTGGCTGTCCGCATGAAATCAGATGTGCATTCGCCAAACTTCCTACGTGTAAATGGGCCTGTGGTAGATGTAGATGAATTCTATACCGCATTCAATATTCAGCCGGGTGATAAAATGTATCGTGCAGATAGTGCAAGAGTAAGAATTTGGTAAGAATCTATTAACATTATAGGTGATTGATAGTCTTATGGGAATCATACAGCCTTAGGTAGCATTGCGTTGATTAATCTTCCTTAATGACTTCGGAACAGATTTGTTGAAATGAAGATAGATATTGGTCGGCCGCCAAGAACAGCAATGGAAGTTTTCAGACTTCTTCCCGAAGGCACCCTGTGTGAGGTTATAGAAAATCAGCTTTATATGGCACCTCCTCCGAATGAGCCGCATCAACGTATTCTGGTTAGTCTTATACTAGAATTAGGAAATTTTATAAAACAAAATGATTTGGGGGAAATACGATTATCTCCCTATGGTGTGTATTTGAATCAGGAGAACGCCGTGGAGCCAGACATTGTTTTTATTTCGAAGGAGAATACACACTTGATTTTAAAGGATGGCCTTCATGGTGCACCGGATTTAATTATTGAAATCCTTTCGCCTTCCAATAAAAAGTACGACACGATTACAAAGAAATTGCTTTATGAAAAATTTGGTGTGAAGGAATATTGGATTGTAAATCCTGAAAATAAGGAAGTGATTGGGTTTGAATTGATGCAGGGAAAATATACCGAATTTTCAAAAGCTACCGGTAAGTTGAATTCAAAATTGCTTGATCATATTTTTTCATTCTGAATAATCTTCCACAAAACACCTTCTTTCAGCGCAAAAGAAGATTGCGTAATCTTTCTAATATTTAGTTCCTCCACAACAAATTGCGCAAGTATTGCCGCCACTACCATCATCTCAGCCCGGAATGGAATCATGCCTTGTATTGCCAATCGCTGCTCTAGATTTTTGGATAATAGTTCCTTAACTACTATATCAAATTGCTCCACAGAAATGTTAAAAGCTGTTTTGTCGAATAAAACATCTGGTTCATAAAAAGCATATGCAATGATCATAGCAAAGGTGTCAAATGAGCCAGAGGCGCCAATCAGATGATTAATATAAAAAAATTTTGCTTCCATAATCAATGACTGAAGCTCCTCTTTTAAAAAATTCTGAAGGCTGTCTATCTCCTGATCATTAATCGGTTCATGGTAATGAAACTTTTGTTTTAGTATTGATGCGCCAACAGGAAAACTCTTCTTCCAACTAATCTCCTTCTCATTTGCAATAATGAACTCTGTACTTCCACCACCTATATCCATGATTAACACGGGCTGATCATTGAGCGGCACAGCCTGACGTACACCTAAATAAATAAATTCTGCTTCCTCATCTCCTGAAATCTTGTTTACCTCCATCGGGCAAACAGATTTTATTGCGCTTATGAATTGATCTCCATTTGCTGCCCTTCTGATTGCTGCTGTGCCAAAGGAAACTATGCGATGAGGATGGAATTGATCAATGATAGACTTATATTTTCGGATCTGATCCACACCTCTTCTGAAAGGATTGTCGCCTATCTGTTCTAAACCATTCTCACCCAACTTCACAAATTCTTCTGCCTTATACAATATAACAAATGCGTGATCGGCTTTTACATCCGCTATCAGCAGGTGAAAAGTATTGGTTCCCAAATCCATGATCGCAATTCTTTCCGACATATCGAGTTAGAGTTTAAAGTGTAGAATAGTATAGTTAAAAAAACTTAGCAGTCAAACTGTTCTTTTATTGACTTAAACATTTTTAATAAGAAACGCTGCTGCTAAATACTATAAATATCCTTTGATTCTTCATGCAGGTTATCTATATGCATTATCCCCATCCATCTGCTACATTTGCGCTTCTTTATGAATCGCAAACCATCTGCATCCGACTGGTTTTTGTTATTACTTCTTGCTGTTATATGGGGAAGTTCATTTATACTAATGAAG
>JACCZZ010000014.1 GCA_013695715.1 Chitinophagales bacterium
GTTCCAAGGTAAATTATGGCAACCTGCTTTTCTACCGAGACCGGCGAAAACTGCTTCTGCTTCAGGATCTCTACATTTCTTGCACCTTTATCAAGCACTGACTTTGTCGCCGCATCGAGGTCGGAGCCGAATTTGGAAAATGCTTCCAGCTCACGGTATTGAGCCTGGTCGAGCTTCAGCGTGCCGGCAACTTTTTTCATTGATTTTATCTGAGCGTTTCCTCCTACTCGTGATACTGAGATACCCACATTGATCGCCGGCCGAATGCCTGCATTGAACAGGTTTGACTCAAGAAAAATCTGTCCATCAGTAATGGAAATCACATTCGTGGGAATATAAGCGGATACATCGCCTGCCTGCGTTTCAATAATTGGAAGTGCCGTTAGCGAGCCTCCGCCTTTTACGCGGTCACGGATTGTGTCGGGAAGGTCGTTCATATTAGCTGCAATCGCATCGCTCTCAATGATTTTTGCTGCGCGCTCCAGCAATCGTGAGTGAAGATAGAATACATCACCGGGGTAGGCTTCCCTTCCCGGTGGCCGGCGGAGAAGCAAGGAAACTTCCCGGTAGGCTACCGCTTGTTTAGAGAGGTCATCGTAGATAATAAGTGCAGGACGACCAGTATCACGAATATATTCTCCTATGGCACATCCGGCAAAGGGCGCATAGAACTGCTGTGGAGCAGGATCTGATGCTGACGCTGCAACGATGACTGTATAAGCCATGGCACCTTTCTCCTCAAGAGCTTTTGCAACGTTGGCAACGGTAGAAGCCTTCTGTCCGCAAGCGACATATATGCAAAAAACAGGTTCTCCTTTTTCAAAAAATTCTTTCTGGTTGATGATGGTATCTATTGCTATGGCGCTTTTTCCAGTCTGGCGGTCGCCGATGATAAGCTCCCTTTGGCCTCTGCCAATTGGAATCATAGCATCAATAGACTTGATGCCTGTTTGCAACGGTTCTTTTACAGGCTGCCTGTAAATTACGCCTGGTGCTTTACGCTCCAGTGGCATCTCAAAGAGCTCACCTTCAATAGGTCCTTTTCCATCTATCGGATCACCCAAGGTGTTTACCACACGTCCGATCATCCCCTCACCAACACGAATGGATGCGATCTTGCCGGTGCGCCGCACGGTATCGCCCTCTTTGATATCATCGGAAATTCCCATCATCACAACACCTACGTTGTCTTCTTCAAGGTTCAGTACAATGGCTTTCACACCATCTTCAAATTCTACTAACTCTCCTGCCTGCACCTTCGTGAGACCATAAACACGTGCTATGCCGTCACCTACCTGCAGCACAGTGCCTACTTCTTCAAGTTCCGCTTCAGATTTAAAGTTGGAAAGCTGCTCCCGTAAAATAGCAGAAACTTCATCTGGTCTTACTTCAACCATAATTATTAAAGATTTAACTTAAGTTATTGTATGAAATATAGAATCACGTCCGTTCCACATCTAACACCTCGATTAATTGTAACGTTTAAGGAATAAATTATGCAAAAATTGATCGTCCATCGCCTCTAACTGCCTGCTGATGCTTGCATCAAGCATTTTATCACCATACTGCATGGTAAAGCCTCCTAAAATTGATGCATCTATTATGTTGGTTAATTCAATGTTAGTAACACCTGTTGATTTCGTAAACAGCATTTTAATATTGTTCAATACCTCCTCATCCACTTCTACTGCCGTAGTTACGGTCACTGGGGTAATCTTCTCATTCAGATTGTAAAAGTTGACGAATTCGTCTGTTACTGACTTTAGATATTCTTCCCTTCTTTTATTCGCCACCAGCTTTAGAAAAGTCATGGTAATTACATTGAAGCGGCTGCTGAAGATCTTTTCAAGTATGGCTATCTTCTTATCAGGAAGCACCACCGGACTTTTTAACAATGCCTGAAACTCGCGCGATTCTTTGATGGTATGCTGGAGGCTGCGCATGTCGTTGTTCACTGACTCAAGCTCACCTTTTTCCAATGCAAGATCGAATAGTGATTTTGCATAGCGGCTCGACAAACGAAATTCAGACATTGATCAGTTTAATTTTGACGGGAGCGGTCAATGATGGAATTGATGAACTGCTCATGCGCCTGTTTGTCTTTCAATTCGCGGTGAAGAATTTTCTCGGAGAGGTCAAGCACCATATTCCCTACCTGGTTCTTTAACTCAGTAAGAGCTTCCATCTTGCGATTATCTATCTCCCTTAAATTTTCAGCCATGATCCGTGATGCTTCTTCTTTTGCTTTCTCCTTTGCTTCATTAATTATGCTCTCTTTAATATCCTTTGCCTCTTTCAACATGCGATTCCGTTCCACCTTAGCTTCTGCAAGCAGAGCTTCATGCTCACTTTTCATGTCCCTCATCTCCTGGGTCGTTCTCTCAGCAGTCCTTAGAGAATCGTCAATCGTTCGTTCACGGTCATCCAATGCCTGAAGAATCGGCTTCCACGCATATTTTCTTAGAATAAAAAGAACAAGCAGAAAAATAACTGCTGTCCAGAAGATCAATCCTAAGGAGGGTTGTAAGAGTTGCATGCAATGAATCTTTTGAAATCCTTATGAAATGAATGTAATCAGGAGGAGGTGACACAGGTTTCTGACTCCCGGTTTGTCTTCTGAAAAGCTTTGTTTTAAAGAAACAGAATCAGAACGCACACCACGATACCGAAAAGAGCAACTCCTTCGACCAAAGCTGCAGTGATAAACATGTTGGTACGTATATCATTGGTTGCTTCCGGCTGCCGTGCTATTGACTGAAGTGCGTTTGCACCTATCAATCCCACACCTATGCCAGCTCCGATAGCGGCAAGGCCTGCACCAATTCCTGCGCCCATTTGCGCGTATCCGTCAATTGCTAAAAACAGAATGCTCAGTAAATGCATCATAGTTTGTTTGTTGTTTGGTTAGTTTATTGAGTTTGAATGAATAAATTAATGATGATCTTCTTTATGAGCATGGCTGACGCCTACTGTTTCACTGATAAACAATGCACTTAAGATGGTGAAAATGTAAGCCTGCAGCACGGCTACAAGCAATTCCAGGAGGTAAATGAACATTGCAAAGGCCACTGAAAATATTGATGCCCCAATTCCGGCAATTAAGTTCATTGCTGAAAAAATAAAGATCAGCATGAGAAACGACAATACGATAAGATGCCCGGCAAGCATGTTAGCAAAAAGCCTGATCATGAGCGCAACAGGCTTTACTATAATGTTGCTGATGAATTCGATAGGAACAAGTATTGGCCAAACTGCATAAGGAATTCCCTGCGGTGCGATCATATGCGACCAGTAATGGCGCCTTGAACCCGCCATCATTAATATAAAAGTAAAGGCGGCTAGAGTCATGGTTACTGCGATGTTGCCTGTAACATTTGCAGAACCGGGAATAAGCCCTAACAGGTTATTTATCCAGATAAAAAAGAAAAGAGTAAGCAGATATGGTAAATATTTATTTGCATTTGCCCCAAGCAGCGGCTTAGCGACCTGATCACGGATGAATATAACTATTACCTCAACCGCAGAGTTTATGCCTTTTGGTGCCTTGGTGCCATACTTATTATAGTTTCTTGCCACCGACATGAAGATCAGAAGCATCAGCAGCACGGCAATAAGCATCTGAATCACATTCTTAGTCAGCGAGAAATCATAGAACTTTTTACCATCGGTGCGAATTATATGATCATCAGCATCGCGGGAAAATCCTTTATATGACGAATGATGCAATTTCTTGAAAGAAAACACGCTGAGCCCTTCTCCCGGTATGAAAAGTATTACAGGAAGGAATATTCTGCCATGGAATTCGGAGCCATCTGAACGATTTAGATCGAAGAAGTGCCACTCATGGCTGTCGCTGATGTGATCCATAATCAGCTTTCCGGGGTTCATTTTCACCTCTTTTGCTTCAGCTTCTGATTCCGCTTCCTTTAAGCCATGTACCGGATTTTCTGATGTCTGTTCCGATGCGGGAGGTGAAGCTTCCGAATTACCATCTGCATATAAAAAACACAGCGAGCCCCTGAAAAGTAATACCGAAAACAGTAAAAAATAAACTATGCTTCGCATCATTATGAGGGAGAAGAGAGGTTTTTAAAGGCGGCGGCAAAGATAGGTCAGAGACTTGTAAAAACTAAATGAATAGGGAAAATATATGTACCGGATGAGCTCTTACTCCTTTTCCCGTTCACTAAAAGATATTGAAATGATGAATTTTCATTTTCTTTTGGCTTGATCCAAAAGAAACAAAAGATCAAGGCTTTAGAAAAACAGCAC
>JACCZZ010000022.1 GCA_013695715.1 Chitinophagales bacterium
TCGTTATAGTATCCATTGGCGATCAGGTCCTTTGTCGCTGCGAAGCTTTCTTTAGCTCGGGCAACCCGGTACTGGATCAATTCCCCCCGGCTTGTCATAATAGGTGAACTAACATCCGTGAACATCAAGTTATTATCTGTCGATATCAGGAATCACCAGGTCGAGTGTTCCCATGATTGCAATAAGATCTCCTATTTTAGATCTTTTCGCCATATGGTTTAGTGCCGAGAGGTTGGAAAATCCCGGAGACCTGAATTTTATTCTGTAGGGCGTCGTGCCCCCTTCGCTGATGATATAAACGCCAAACTCACCGCGCGCTGTCTCCACGCGTGAATAGAATTCTCCTTTTGGCAATTTCAGCACTGCCTTAGTTTTTGCCTGGAAATCTCCTTCAGGAATGTTGTCTATAAGTTGCTCTATAATAGAAAGAGACTGGCGCATCTCCTCCATACGCACAAGATAACGCGAAAGGCAATCACCACCCGTTTCAATCACTTCTTCAAATGATATCTGGCTGTATACTTCATAAGGATAAAGTTTTCTGATATCGCAGATTACGCCACTGCCTCTTGCCGTAGGGCCGGTACAACCATAAGATATTGCATCTTCTTTGGAAAGAAATCCAACACCTTTCATCCGATTTACAAAAATCATGTTTCCTGTAAGCAGCTCATGATATTCGTCAATCTTAGATTTGAAGAATTCAATAAACTTTTTTACCCGGTGCTGAAAATTTGGGTGAAGGTCAAACATCACTCCGCCTGGTACCATATAATTCATTGTGAGCCGTGCCCCGCAGGTTTCTTCCATGATTTCATTAATCATTTCGCGTTCGCGGAAGGCATGAAAAAACGGAGTGAGTGCCCCGACATCCATGCCCATGGCACCCCACCAAAGCTGGTGCGAGGCGAGACGGGTGAGTTCATCCATCAGCACACGGATGACCTGCGCACGGGGAGGAACTTCAATCTGCAACCCTTTTTCAACACATAATGCACAGCCATGATTGTTGATGTGGGCAGAAAGATAATCCATGCGGCTGGTGACATATATGAACTGCCGGTAGGTAAGACTCTCACACATCTTTTCTATAGAACGGTGAATGTATCCCAGGTGCGGTTCTACATTTTTAATCGTTTCACCATTCAAGGTGATGACAAGATGCAATACTCCATGGGTGGAGGGATGCTGAGGGCCAATATTGATTATTAAATCGCCTTCTGTTGTTGTGCCTACCTCTTCAATCATATCTAGTAGCGATGTTCAGAACTAAGTTTTATATATTCCTCAGTAGTACTATCATAAAATATTTTATAAAACTGCTGATCTTTCATTTTCTCGTATTAATGGACGAGCTATTAAGGTTAATCTGATCAAAATAATTATATGGATCATAAACAGTTATAGTATCACCATTGCATTTTATTAAACATTCCCACCCATCCCTCCACGTGTTTCTTCCCTTAAGATATGAACGGGGCAGTTGTTTTGCTTCCCATCTACCATTAGTCATTATGGTATAGGATTTCAAATCACTATCACTAATATTAAAATAAGTAAGGCATGTTTTACCTGAGGAATCATTGATGAAATTATATTTAGGGGAAACGCATCCTTTGATACCACTCATAAGCAATAATATTTTTGGCAATTTCATTTATTCATTATCTAATGGGCAGGCAGATACATATTGGAGTCTGTTTTGACAGAATAGACCTGCCTCATTCCTAACCTGTCGCATGTTTCTCATTCATAATCTGACTGCCTTTCTTTTTACAATTCTTCAACTTTCTCCAGTATGTGGCGCATAACAGAACACCTAAATATATATAAAAATCTTAAAGCCTAATCATATTAATGGGGTCTTCGAAATCTTTCCTCAAGGGAAACCCTCCGCTCCAGTCATCGGTCAGCAACAATTTTCTCATGTCGGGATGGTTTAGAAATTTCACTCCGAATAATTCATAAACTTCTCTTTCATGAAATTCTGCCGTTCGCCAAATAGCTGCTACTGATTCTATTTCGGGATTGTTACGGTCGAGCTTTGATTTTATAACTATAGTATGTCGGCGATATGTTGAAGTGAAATGATAGACCATCGTGAGATGTGTTTTCCAGTCTATACAGGTGAGGCAGAAGAGGTAATCGAACTCTAACTCCCGCGAGCTGCGTATTTGCTTGGCAAAACCATACCATGCTTTAGCTTCAATTAAAATATTTAACCACTCTCCTGTTTCATCGAATGTTGCAGCAGGGAGAATGTCCTCAATTTTAATTTTCAGTTCTTCTTTAGTCAAGTGCAGATGTTTATGGCTTCACCGTTTTAATCTGTTCGCGTGTAGCTCCGCTTTTAATCTTTTCCTGTAAAGTGATTAAGGCATGAAGCAGTGCCTCAGGCCTGGGTGGACATCCAGCTATATAAACATCAACAGGAATTATATGGTCAGCACCTTTCACTACAGAATAAGTATTGTAAAAAAATGGACCCCCACTTGTTGCACATGCACCCATCGCGACAACATATTTCGGATCAGCCATCTGATCGTAGAGGCGCTTAAGAACGGGCGCCATTTTGTTCACTATGGTGCCTGCGATGATGATCACATCGGCTTGTCGCGGAGTTGCGCGCGCCACCTCAAATCCAAATCTTGACCAGTCATACTTTGCTGAGGCAGTCGACATCATTTCAATGGCACAGCAGCTTGTACCGAAAACCAATGGCCACAGAGAATTTGACCG
>JACCZZ010000034.1 GCA_013695715.1 Chitinophagales bacterium
TTCTAAAGCAACGTTGGTTGTAAATATCTTGATTGGAGTATAAAGCGTTTAAGGAGGATTTTACGTGGTGAGCCTATATATAGTTTGAGTTTATAAAATGCCCCCATTATCTTTGTCCCTGGAGAGATGGCAGAGCGGTCTAATGCGGCGGTCTTGAAAACCGTTGTCCTTCACGGGACCGGGGGTTCGAATCCCTCTCTCTCCGCAGGTTTTTAGGTGTGACCTTTTATATCCAATTAGAAAAACACCATCATTAGATTGCCTACCTAATTCCTTCGTCTACTTTTGCTTTCGTGAAAGATAATTTTTCGGCACATTCAGAGCAATACGCTTTGTTTCGACCTCATTATCCAAGGGAAATATTGGAATATATATTCTCGCAAAACGATAGACATGAGCTTGCATGGGATTGCGGCACAGGCAACGGTCAGGTAGCTCGTGTCTTGGCTGATAACTTTAAGCAGGTGATTGCAACAGATATCAGTGCACAACAACTTAAGAACGCCATTCAAAAACCTAACGTAGATTATCGTCTTGAGAGTGCTGAAGAAACATCTATTTCAAAATCGAGTGTTGATCTGATTACTGTCGGACAGGCCATTCATTGGTTTAACTTCGATCGCTTTTACATCGAAGTAAATCGAACTCTGAAACCAGAAGGAATCATCGCCGTCTTTGGTTATCCTCTGCCAAATATTGATTCTGAAATAAATGAGGTTGTAAAATATTTCTATTCTGTAACCTTGGAAAATTATTGGGATCCGGAAAGAAGGTTTGTTGATGAGCGCTACCAAACAATTCCATTTCCTTTTGTAGAAATTGAGTCGAAGAAATTTACGATGGATTATCCATGGACTCTTGATGAATTTTCTGGCTTCCTCTCCACATGGTCGGCGGTGCGACATTACATCCGGAAACATGGCGACAACCCGGTTGACGACGTACGAAAAGCATTATGCAGAATATGGATAGAGAAGGAGAAAAAAAATGTTTCTTTCGAATTGATGCTGCGAATGGGCAGAAAAACTAATAATCTATCGGGACCCTGAAACAAGTTCAGGGTGACGGAGGTAGTTCGAAGTACTGTCCTAACTTAATTCAGGAAGTGGTTCGTCATGCTGATTTCTTTCAACATCTCTTCAGTGCCAGCCACAGTTCTTCGTGCTTTTCTGAACAGGATGAGGATTGTCAGTCATGCTGAATTTATTTCAGCATCTCTACTGATAATCTCGAGACCCCTAAAACAAGTTCAGGGGTGACGCAGATATTCCACAGCAAATCAAAATCTATTAATCTCTTTAAATAACCAGGAAATTTCTATCTTTAGAGCCCGTAACCACATCTTAATGGCAACTAAATATATCTTCGTTACGGGCGGCGTTACCTCTTCTTTAGGCAAAGGCATCATCTCCGCATCTCTCGCTAAACTTTTACAGGCACGGGGCTTCCGGGTCACTATTCAAAAATTTGATCCATATATCAATGTGGATCCCGGAACCCTGAATCCTTATGAACATGGTGAATGCTATGTTACAGACGATGGTGCTGAAACAGATCTGGACTTAGGCCATTATGAACGCTTTCTCAATATTCCTACCTCCCAGGCAAACAATGTTACTACGGGGAAAATCTATCAGGAGGTGATCACAAAGGAACGCGAAGGAGCTTACCTCGGTAAAACCGTTCAGGTAATTCCTCACATCACTGACGAGATCAAGCGACGGATTCAGCTATTGGGAAACACAGGAAACTATGAATTGATTATTACTGAGATTGGCGGTACAGTAGGCGACATTGAGTCTTTGCCATATATAGAAGCGGTTCGACAATTAAAATGGGAACTGGGAAATTCAAATTGTCTGGTTATTCACCTTACCCTTATTCCTTATCTGAAATCTGCTAAGGAGCTGAAAACGAAGCCTACACAACATTCTGTTAAGGAGCTTCTTGAGAATGGAGTGCAGCCGGATATATTAGTCTGCAGAACCGAGCATCACCTGAATATGGAATTGAAAAGAAAGATTGCTTTATTCTGCAATGTGACAGCCAACGCCGTTATAGAATCTATTGACGCTGAAACAATTTATGATGTGCCATTGCTGATGCTCAAAGAAAATCTTGATAAAACGGTTTTGTCTAAATTAAAATTAAGAAGTGGTGACGAGCCGGATCTTGATAAATGGAAAGAGTTTTTAGGCAAGCTGAAGAATCCAACTTCCGATGTTAAGATTGGCCTGATTGGCAAATATGTAGAGCTTGCTGATGCTTACAAGTCAATCCGGGAAGCATTCATTCATGCAGGTACTGTGAATGAATGCCATGTAGAGGTGATTTCTATTCACTCTGAACATATTGATTCTCAGAATGTCCATCAGATGATGTGTGGTTTGAATGGGATTCTTGTGGCCCCAGGATTTGGCCCTCGTGGCATTGAAGGAAAGGTGACTGCAATAAAGTATGCACGAGAAAACAATATGCCTTTTTTTGGAATATGTTTAGGAATGCAATGTGCTGTTGTAGAGTTTGCGCGTAATGTGCTGGGTTGGGAAGATGCAAACTCAACGGAGATGAGCGCCGACACAAATTACCCCGTCATTGACATGATGGAAGATCAGAAAAAAGTTGCCATGAAAGGTGGTACCATGCGCTTAGGTGCTTATGAATGTCATATTCAAAAAAACACAAAAACTTCGCAAGCATACCAGCTTCTCAACATTTCTGAACGGCACCGTCACCGTTATGAGTTCAACAATCAATTTCTGAATGCTTTTGAAGAAGCAGGGTTTTTACCTGTTGGAATAAATCCTGAAAGCAATCTTGTTGAGATAATGGAGCTGAAAAAACATCCCTGGTTTATTGGTGTGCAGTATCATCCTGAGCTGAAAAGCACGGTAGACAACCCGCATCCTTTATTTATAAAATTTATACAGGCGGCGCTTGAAGACAGAAGGAGAAAAGAGAATAGCCCGGCTGCTGCCCTGGAAGAGCATTTAGCCATTTATCAATAATGACTACATTAACATCGTCATGGCAGGCTTGGCCAGCCATCCACTGGACATATTAGCCCTCCTTTGACCTTACCTCAAAATCATGTACGTTTGCGCACCCAAATTTTCCCGGTAGGCCACCACAAAATATATTAGTGGTTAATAATTTTTAATCAACATTTATGAAATGGACAGGAACGCAGTCATAGGTTTTGTGCTGATGGCATTGATAATTATTGCCTATTTAACATATAACTCCCCATCACAAGAAGACGTTGCAAGAATGAAGCATGTTCAGGATTCTCTTGCATTAATAAAAGCACCTGCCGAGAACCCCGTCGATACTTCCCGCCAGAAAATAGATTCTATACAGAACAAAGAATCTCAGGCACAAC
>JACCZZ010000078.1 GCA_013695715.1 Chitinophagales bacterium
GGTGTAAACTCGAAAATCTGCGAGCGGCTGCAGTTAAAGAATACGAAGATCCTTTCACCCCGAAGAGGCCATTTAATGAAACTCTATACTTATGTGCCCCATAAGGCGGCTGAAGACTTAAGGAGTATACTTTTTCAGGCTGGTGCCGGTGTGATCGGCAATTATGATCAATGCAGCTTCAACTCAGAAGGCTATGGAACCTTTCGTGGAAACATCAATACAAACCCCTTTGTGGGTGAGCCGGGAATTCAGCACCGCGAGCCTGAAACAAAAGTCGAAGTGATTTTTCCAATATGGCTCGAAAATGAAATAATATCTGCTTTAAAGAAGAACCACCCTTATGAGGAGGTAGCCTATGAAATTATTGCTGTAAGCAATACGTGGGATGAAATTGGTGCTGGAATGATCGGCGATTTGGAACATCCGATGGAAACAGCTCATTTTTTTAGTTTTCTAAAGGAACAGATGAAGGTAAAGGTGATAAGACATACACGGATAAAAAATACAACTATTAAGCGGGTAGCTGTCTGTGGCGGCTCCGGCAGTTTCTTACTTGATAAAGCTATCGCTTCAAGAGCAGATGTGCTTGTGACTTCAGACTTTAAATACCATCAGTTTTTTGATGCAGAAGGGAAGATTATTATTGCAGACATTGGCCATTATGAAAGCGAGCAATTTACCATTGAGATATTCGCAGAAATTTTGAGGCAAAAATTTCCTACTTTTGCCGTCCGTTTTACCAGTGTTAACACCAATCCCATAAATTATTTCTGATGACAAAAGTTAAAGACACGCCTAAAACAGACTCTTCGGTAGAGGAAAAGTTGAGGGCACTTTACAAGCTTCAAAAAATTGATTCTAAGACTGACGAAATACAGATTTTGAAAGGAGAGCTTCCTATGGAAGTTAAAGACCTGGAAGATGAGCTGGCAGGCCTTAAAACCCGGATTGGAAAGATTGAAGAAGAGTTGAAAGAAATGGAAGATAATGTCACCAACCGTAAGAATGCCAACAAAGAATCGGAGGCGCTCATTAAGAAATATCAAAAGCAGCAAAATAATGTAAAGAATAATCGTGAATTTGATGCGCTCAGCAAGGAGATTGAACTTCAAAAACTGGACATTCAGCTTGGCGAAAAACGCATAAAGGAGGCATCTGATGATATGGAGCAAAAAGTGGAGTATCTTGAAGCATCAAAGAAAGCGATTAAGGAAAAGGAAAAAAATATGAAGCAAAAAAAGGAAGAGCTGGAACACATAATTGAAGAAACAGATGCGGAAGAAAAAACACTCTTAAAAAAATCCAAAGAACAACAATCAAAAATTGAAGATCGCTTAGTGCAGGCATATAACAGGATAAGGTCTTCATATAAAAATGGCCTTGCGGTAGTTACGGTTCAAAGAGATTCCTGCGGTGGCTGCTATAATGCCATTCCTCCCCAAACACAAATGGAGATTCGCCAGCATAAAAAGATATTGGTATGTGAGCATTGTGGCCGCATACTGGTAGATGAAGTTCTGGAGAAATAGTCTCCAGATCAAATCTTCAGACTAAGAGATACTTTTCTATATATCTTCTCATTTTCCTTTGACACAGTCCTTGTTGCGTTAATAAAGAATGGCTGTTTTATCTCAGCACTTCTAAGATTCAACCATTCCAATTAAGGGGAAAAATATAGATTTGAGGATAACTAACCCTCATGAAGAAAACAGTGCTGCTGTCTTGCATTCTTACATTTTCAGTTTATTTTATATCGGCACAAAAGAATATTTATCCTCCTGCACCAAAACTTGTTGTAGGTATTGTAATAGACCAAATGAGATATGATTTCCTTTGGAGATTTTGGGATCTGTACGGTGATGGTGGATTTAAGCGATTAGTTAATGAAGGATTTCTCTGCAGAAATGCACGCTACAACTATTTTCTTACTACAACTGCCCCGGGTCATTCAACAATCTATACCGGCGCTCCCCCAGCCATACATGGAATAGTGGATAACAATTGGTACGACCGCCAAAAACAACAGATGATCTATTGCGCCTCCGACTCTGATACTAAAACTGTAGGTAACGTATCATCTTCAGAGGGATCGTCTCCAAAGAACTTATTAAGTTCAACCATTACTGATGAGCTTAAGCTGATCTCAAAAGATTCTCGTGTAATTGGTTTGGCCCTGAAAGACAGATCTGCTATTATGCCTGCAGGTCACCTGTCGGATGGTTCATACTGGTTCGATTCCAAAACGGGAAATTGGATCACTAGCACATGGTATATGGACACTTTGCCAATATGGCTCGATCAATTCAATAAATCACAAAAAAAAGAGAATTATACGGCCACAGATTGGACATTACTATTACCCCGCAAAAATTATCTAATGTGCACCAATGATACTGTGCCCTTTGAAAATCCTTTACCAGGTGAAACATTGCCGATATTTCCTCATAAAATAAACAGGGGAAACTTTTCATTGCTGCCGAATACTCCCTTTGCAAACACAATGACTAAAGATCTTGCAATAGAGACTGTAAAAAAGGAACAATTAGGCAAGCGAAAAGTGACAGATTTCCTCTGTATAAGTTTTTCCTCACCTGATCTAATTGGCCATACTTTTGGTCCTAATTCATTGGAGATAGCCGATTGCTACGCTCGCCTTGATAGAGATCTGTCATCATTACTGCAATTTATTGACAGTGCTATTGGTAAAGAAAATGTGCTTGTTTTTCTTACCGCAGATCACGGTGTTGCCATTAATGCAGCATTAGCTCATGATGAACAATTAAACGGCGGCTTTTTTCATGCAGACAGTCTGCGCGATCAACTGAATCAGTATGTCAGCTCCTTTTATGGTCAGGGAGAATGGATAACTGCTATGAGCGATCAACAGGTTTACCTTAATCAGCAGTTCATTGCAAGCAATAAAATTGCAGGTTCTGAAATAGCTGAAAAAGTCAGCGATTTCTTTCTTATGCAGAAAGGAATTTTGTGCACTGTTGCTCCCAAATATCATCTTAATACTTGTGCACCGTTTGTCTCTAATACGCTGATGAATGGATATCAGCCTGAAAGAAGCGGGGATGTTATTTATTCTCTGGCACCCGGCTGGATAGACTGGTCATCACCCAGGGGAAGTTCACACGGAACACTTTACGATTATGATGCTCATGTACCTTTAATTTGGTATGGATGGAAAATTGACCACGGCTCCTCTGCTGAGCCGGTTGGTATTCCTGATATAGCCCCTACAATCTCTGACTGGCTTCACATTGCTTATCCAAGTGGCTGCACCGGAAAACCCATTACTGTAATCGGGATGAAATAAAAAAGAAATCTTCGGTAAGTTTTAATTTCTAAAATGTGAGGTGCAATCTAACAGTATTGTCTCTATTCCTGTATCAATTTCGCTGCTAAGCGCGCAATACACCAAGCAAGTTTAATATTGAGTTTGGTTAGGTAAAACAATTTTATTTACTTTACGTTTCAAAGCACTTTACGATTCTAAAATATGGAAAATCAAAATGATGCGGTTGAGCATCTAAAAACTATCCGCGGACTGATGGAGCGATCATCAGTCAACCATTCTCTAAGTGGATTGTCAGGCGTGGCAGCAGGCATTGTTGCACTATTGAGTTATGTAATTGTGTATGGCATAGTAGATCCGCTGATGGAAAATAACCCAGGGTTTGTGCAGACAGTTGCTGGAAGAAGTTACCTCGTGAATATTTATTTCATAGCCTCTTTACTTTGCCTTATTACCGCTCTCTCTTCAGTCTTATATTTTACCCGGCGAAATTCAATCAAAAGAGGCACACCTTTTTTTGATCCTGCAATGAAAAAGATGTTCCTTAATCTGGCTATTCCGTTATTTGCCGGAGGAGTTTTTTGCTTTATGCTTTTTGTGGAACAACAGTATTTACTGATCGCTCCATGTATGCTTGTCTTTTATGGACTCGCATTGATTCATGCAAGCCACAACACAATCATTCAGATCCGTTATCTGGGGTTGCTTCAATTAATGCTTGGACTAATTGCCATTTTTCTTAAGGAATATGGCTTGTGGTTCTGGATTGCCGGGTTTGGGTTAGTAAATGTTTTGTGCGGAGCTTATATCTACTTCACATATGAAAGAGCATCTTGATAGAGTAGACAAAGCATTTGAAAATTCCATCAGGCTTAGCATCATGGCTCTGCTTATGGTAAATGCCACGGTTGATTTTAACTCATTGAATAAATTGCTGGGAACAACTGATGGCAATCTGAGCAGCAATCTCTCATACTTAATAAGTCTCAAATATGTAGCAGTTAAAAAACGATTTATTAACAAAAAGCCAAATACATCATACAGCGCGCTCGAAGCTGGCAGAAAGGCTTTTAAATCTCACATAGAGGCTATGGAGAAAATTATTTTGCATTCTAAAAAGATCACATTGAACCTATAAAATTCTGTAAATCATGAACGCTTTTCTCCCATCATTAAGAAAATGGGTGCCACTGGCTCGCTCTTACTTGTGTCTTTTACGATTTTTTTATCTGAAAGAAAATTGATCTTCCTCATCAGGAGGACGAGGATAGTGGAGTAAAGATTACTTGTTACTAAGTAATACTATGCTAATGTATTACTTGAAATTTTTCACAGCCCAGAAAAGTGCTCTTATCAAAAACATTTACCAGATATACTCCTTCGGGAATGTTACTTGTATTTACGATGGTTTCATCCAAAGATGAAAGATTGCCTCGATACACAATCCGTCCTGCAAGATCAGATAATATTACTGAAGGTTCATCGGATGTTGGAGAGCTGAACATTATTGTTACAGAAGCGTTAGAAGGATTAGGAAAAACAGTTAATGATTTTAAGAGTGTATTGGATTCATTTATGGCAGTAAGGGCGGAAACATTTAGATTATCCAGATATAAGTTATTTCCATGGCCGCTAATCGCTTCAAACCGAAACATTACATCTGAACTGCCTGCGTAGTTGGCTAAATCTATATAGTCGGTCCGCCACTGTGAACTAAATAGGGGTACAAATTCAACATCGTCAGGCGGAACGGTGGCAAGCTCATCTTTCATTTTATCATAAATAACATTCCAGATGTTTCCGCAATCTGAAGAGGCCAGCACTTTTAACTCATCAGCATATTCAACCACACTGTTTTTGTAGTAGGTGTAGGCGAGATCAAAACTTAATGTAGCATCTGCTATGCCGCTGAGGTCAATATTCTTGAGATAAAATTCATCAACATTACCTGCATTGCTGTAATAAAAATGCATTTGTAACATATAGTCTTCAGCCATTATCTGATCACTCCGTGGAAGAAGTGACCATGTAGCTCCACCATCAAAATTCTCTACAAAATCACCCTCAGGTAATTCAAAATTTGAGAAGGGTTCGTAAACAGGTGCAGCAATGCTGTTTCCTACAATGTAGAAATCCACAAGCCCATTATTGTTTCCATTATTTATGTCAAGCAAACCATTTGCTGTAACGATAGATACTGTAAGAACATGCGACCCTGAACTCACCTGAATGGTATTAAATTGTATAGTATCTAATGCGCCGGGCTGTAGTGAGCCTTCCCAGGTAAAAAAACTCGGCGGATCAGAATCTATAAAATAACCAATAACAGCATTGGTCAAAATATTCGATCCATAATTTACAATTTCAACAGATGGAGTGATGGATGTAAGGCATTGATAAGTTGGAACAGAAATAATGGATGCAACACCACCATCATTTTCAAACAAGTCTTTATAAATGGAAAAAAGGAGATGGCTATCTTGATCTGTATTCTTATCGGGTTGTTGTGCAAGGGTTAATTTGCCTGCACAACTAATAAATGTGAGAACAATTAAAAGTATTTTTCTCATATGAGTAACTTTAAAGAAAGGAGGCAGCCAGTATTGCTGCATATAAAGTTATAAAATATTAAGATTGGATGTTCATTATATAAAATAAATTTATGAACCCGAAGACAGCTAATGATTTGTAATAATTTAAGTTCTATTGGGTTGATCGGAAGAAACAAAGATCCAAGAGTCTTTCGGAAAACATGGCTTTTTCTGAAAACCGAAATCAGGATAGAAATTGACGAGTTAGTCTCAGAATGTATACCCTACCAGGAAATACATGGTGGTAAATGAGCTTTTGACATTGGTATAGTCCGACATTCCGTTTGAGAACTCTGCTCTTAAATCAGAAGAAAAGTGTTTCCATGTAGCACCACCGCCAAGAATTATTCCCTGCTCATATCTTCTAAAATACGGGAGAAAATCATTTGGAAACCCTGATGAGTCTTTAATAACATTTTCATCTTTCAATGCTGCGCTATTCGTTATTCCGGCATTTATAAAGGGCCTGATGTTTCCGTTAGGAAAATGATATCTCGCCATTGTCAACAGTTTTAAATATAGCAGATCCAACTCTATAGTCTTTTGCGCCTGAACTGGTGAAACACCGGTTACGCCTGTTGAGGAAAAATTTCTGGCAAGTAATTCATTGTAAAATGACCATGCATTCTGTGTACGTGGAATGATGCAGTTTAGTGAAAGAGCGGCGGCATATCCAGTGCTATTTTCGATAGAAATGTCATTATAAAGATCAGAGATACTGCTTTTGAATTTTAATTTAGAATAGTTGATGCCACCGTGAACTGCAAATTCAAACTTCCATTTTTCTTCCGCCTCAGTAAACCCTGGTGGAGCATTCTTACATCGGTTATATTCAATTACCAGGTTCATGATATCATTTTTAGAATAGGAGATCGACCTCGGTAAAATGCCCGTAGCTACTGAAGGACAGTCGGCAAATAAATTTATCAGTTGTTCTTTATAAATTTGGTTGCTCATGATGGCTCGTCGTGTCACAATAGTGCGGTAATCAGCAACCACCCGTTCATTGAGATAATACTTCTTATATTTCAACTCCTGAATCGCTCCCCCGTCTTTTTGAATAAACAAGTGCATGCGATCATTTTTGTCAATAGCATAGTAAAGGCTGGCTTTGCCCATAACTACAGCCCTGATAAACATGGAAACCCGCAGAGTGTCAGGCGTTGGATCATAATTCAAATTTATATCCATCAATGATGATGGATCTATATCCCCTACAAAGCTGAAGTACCAATCCCCTT
>JACCZZ010000098.1 GCA_013695715.1 Chitinophagales bacterium
ACACTAATCTTCTGCGTCCGTACGAACAACAGCAGTCAGTAAAAAAATTTCTTCAGTCTGATTTATATACAACTGATTTATCGGGACTTCCTTTGTCTGCACAATCATTTCTTCATCTTTCCAGATCGTTTGTGTATAAGGTGTTGGGACAATTTGAAGAATCTTTTGATGCTGCCGGTAAGTGCTGGAATATAATGAATACTGCTGATTCTGATTATTCTACACGACGGCCACAGGAATACCTGATCGGGTACATAGCTTATCTTGCTGCGGCACTTGAGGCAAAGAGTTTTGTAAGCAGTAAAAAATGGTTGCCTTTATTTAAACATTGGCTTGATGAAAAATATTCAAACAACCTAATTACCACTAGTAGATATTATGCCCTTTATCTTTCACACCATTACCTACTGAAAAAAGGGAAGCTTAAGATTTCCCTTTTGCAGGAAGTAGAAGATTTTTACTTGCTGCATAAAAAATTGTTTGATGCTATAGTAAAGCGGGTACTTGAATATTTGTTGGCAGTCTCTTATTTTGATCGTAAGGATTTTTCTAAAGCATGGACCTATTGCCAACTTATTTTGAATGAAAAATCTACAGGACCTAGAAAAGAGCTATACGAAGCTGCAAGATTGATCTACCTGCTCATCTTATTCGAAATGAAAAAATTTGTGGAGTTGAGCTCTCAATGTGAGACCTTAAACGGCTTCATTCGTAAAAAACCAAAGGTTGAATACTTGCTTGAAGAATGCTTCACGCGGAATTTTAAAAAAGTGAGTTCTGAAGATTTAACTCGCTCCCAGGTAAAAGATGTACTGAACAATTTAAAAAAAGATCTGAAGAAGTTATCCAAAGAGGGGAATTTATGTGTGAAGCACTTATTGCACTTGTATGATTTTGAAGGATGGGTAAAAATGAAATTGCAGGACTTTGCTTAAACTAATAGGGAATTTTATTGGTTTCTATAGACAACTTCGCGATCCATT
This sequence comes from Chitinophagales bacterium, assembly GCA_013695715.1. GTDB lineage: Bacteria > Bacteroidota > Bacteroidia > Chitinophagales > UBA10324 > JACCZZ01. Next base: position 984 of record JACCZZ010000098.1, read on the forward strand.
AGATGAGATAATATATAATTATAACATTTTTCCTCTTTACCTAAATATTCGGGAGGAATAATTCCTTTTCTGTTATACAGTCCCTCAAGCAACAGGGCTGCAACACCAGTGCACGTGTAGCCAGTAGTGCGGGCCATAGATGATGTTTGTGAAAGTGTATCATATTCGTCGAAAAGATCGTATCTGTAAACCTTTCTTATTCCGTTTTCTCTTCCTTCCACAGTTATCCGCATTACAGTAAAATCTTTTTCCTGATCTTCATATTTCCATCTGGGGAAGAGCAGGGCGGTTGATACACTCAAAGGACTAACTTTTGTTTCTCCAATAATAATTTCTTCCTTATTAAAGAATCCTGCCTCGCGTAATATTTCCATCAGTTTTGCATGACCAGGATAGCGCAGGGTTTTCTCTTTCATATTAGGAATGTTCATAGTTTTCACCAACGATCTCAGGCCATCAGAATTGAAGGATTCCAGCGTACCAATCTCCTGAAATTCCACCTCTTCAATTTCAGAAAGTGCGGGCTTTATAACTACTCTTCCATTTTCCACTAAACGTGCAGGTCTTGTATATTCTTCCAGCACATCTATTGGAGAAAAGGGTGCTTTGTATTGGAAAGGCATTGTTCTGCGAAAAGGCAATCCTCCCACTAAACAGGTAAAGTGTGATACTTCCATTCTTTCGTTATGATAACCAAGAATGATATTATCCATGCCCGGAGCAACACCGCAATCTATAACCGCAGTAACGTCATGTTCTTTGGCTAACTCATCTAATAAAAAAGGATCTTCAGGAAAAAACGAGATGTCAACAATGTTTTTCTTATTTGCAATTACGGTCTGTAACATTTCAAACCCCATAAATCCTGGAACTGCTCCAATAACTAAATCTGCATCGGCAATAACCTGTTCAATGTTTTGGTAATTTGAAAGGTCTGCTTCCTTTATTTTGATATTTGCTTTCGAAGTTAACAGGTTCAAATTGCTTCTGTTCATATCTACAGAAGTCACCTCATATGATCTGGCAAGGTCAAGAGCAATGGCGCGGCCGACCATACCTGCACCGAGAACCGTAACTTTTTTCATCTACCGATATTGATTTCTGCTATTTCTTTTCAAATAATTCTTTTAACCTTTTTACCAAAGCAATCTCTTTCATCTTCTCTTTCGCTTCCTGCACTGGTGATCCGAAATAAATCTTTCCACCCTTTATAGAAGATGGAACTCCCGATTGAGCATATACAATGGCGCCTTTACCGATAACAAGATCTTTATTCACTCCAACCTGCCCCCATAGGATCACATCATCTTCAATTGTTGTTACGCCGGCAACGCCAACCTGCGCAGCAAAAAGACAATTTTTTCCAATCACAGTATCATGACCGA
>JACCZZ010000109.1 GCA_013695715.1 Chitinophagales bacterium
TTTTTATTCCGTAAACATCCATCACTTCGGCTAATGGCACATTCAATTTTGCATATTTCTTCCCATCCTCTTTTTCATATACCTCGAGCAGTGAAGAAGTCAGTGCCTTGGGCATATTGGCTTTCGGGTCTAAGCCAAGTGTAAGAGCCAGGTTGGGATTAGGATCACCATCAATAGCCAAAACCGGAATGCCTTTATTTCCCAATGTGCGGCATAATAAACCGCTGATGGTGGTTTTACCCACTCCTCCTTTACCACAAACTGCAATTTTCATGAGTATTGATTAATGAAATTATTAATTTAGAAGAATCTGTTCTAACCATCCTCTAAGGTATGAACACGTCGGTTTCGTTCAATGTCAACCCTACAAAATATTTCGATAAATTTATTGGATTTTATTCAATTCACTATAATCAGTGATTACTGTTTACCCGGAATTATCCTTATTGTGTACAATTGCTCCTTTAATAATGGATCTCGAAGGGAACTAACTTTGAAGTTAGTCTATTTATACTTTATTGTATAAATACGGTAACTTTGCCCGATGAAAACAGAAGTACTTCAGCCGGAAAATAATGTAATTGAGGATGGTCTTAGCGCGATTGAAAGGACTGTTCAGAGTGAATATAAATACGGCTTTGTAACAGATATAGAAGCAGATGAGGCTCCTAAAGGGCTGAATGAGGATATTATACGCTTCATCTCTGCCAAGAAGAATGAGCCGCATTGGATGCTGGAATGGAGGTTGAAAGCCTTTCGCCATTGGTGTCGCATGGCCACTGAAGAACCTACATGGGCCAATTTGAAATATGATGCTATCAATTACCAGGATATTATCTATTATTCTGCCCCTAAACAAAAGATTAATCCGGAAAACCTTGATGAGATTGATCCTGAATTAAGAAGAACTTTTGAAAAATTAGGCATATCACTGAATGAGCAAAAAAGGCTGACCGGTGTGGCAGTAGATGCTGTAATTGACAGTGTATCCATTGGCACCACCTTTAAAGAGCAACTGGCAGAGTTGGGTGTCATATTTTGCTCTATGACCGAGGCTATTCAACTGCATCCTGAGCTGGTAAAGAAATATCTGAGCTCTGTTGTTCCCATCACTGATAATTATTTTGCTGCGCTTAATTCTGCCGTGTTCACCGATGGCTCCTTTTGCTATATACCCAAAGGAGTTCGGTGCCCGATGGAATTATCTACTTACTTCCGCATTAATGCAGAAAATACCGGCCAGTTTGAACGGACATTGATCGTTGCTGAAGAAGGCAGTTATGTCAGCTATCTCGAAGGGTGTACAGCACCCATGCGTGATCAGAATCAACTGCATGCTGCCGTAGTAGAGTTGATAGCTCTGGATAATGCCGAAATAAAATATTCAACCGTTCAAAACTGGTACCCAGGTGATAAAAATGGTAAGGGTGGTATCTACAATTTTGTAACAAAACGGGGCATCTGCAAAGGTGTGAATTCAAAAATTTCATGGACGCAGGTGGAAACAGGTTCCGCCATCACCTGGAAATATCCAAGTGTGATTTTGAAAGGAGATAATTCTACAGGTGAATTTTATTCTGTAGCCGTTACCAACAATCACCAGCAGGCAGATACAGGCACAAAGATGATTCACTTAGGAAAAAACACGAAGGGCCGCATCGTATCTAAAGGTATATCAGCAGGATTTAGCAATAATAGTTACAGGGGCTTGGTACATGTAAGTAAAAATGCCTCTAAAGCAAGGAATTTTTCCCAGTGCGACTCGCTTTTGTTAGGCGACAAATGTGGTGCACATACCTTCCCATATATTGAAGTGAAAAATAATACAGCAGTAGTAGAACATGAAGCCACTACTTCAAAAATTGGGGAGGATCAGATTTTTTACTGTAATCAAAGAGGCATTGATACTGAGACAGCGGTGGCTTTGATCATTAACGGCTTTGCTAAAGAAGTGATGAATCAGTTACCGATGGAATTTGCCATAGAAGCACAAAAACTCTTAGCAATTAGTCTGGAAGGAAGTGTAGGGTAATCGTCGGATATAAAATATTTATTAATGCTTTTAAATTGAAACGTTTATAATTTATGTTGACGATCCGGAATTTACATGCGGGTATTGAAGGAAGGGAAATTTTACGAGGTATCAATCTTCATATCAAGTCAGGCGAAGTGCACGCGATCATGGGTCCAAATGGCTCAGGTAAAAGCACGCTGGCTTCAGTATTAGCTGGTAGGGCAGATTATGAAGTAACGGAAGGTTCTGTAAAATTTTTAGGAAAAAATCTGTTGGAGCTTTCACCTGAGAAGAGAGCAGGCGAAGGATTGTTTCTTGCTTTTCAGTATCCTATTGAAATTGCCGGCTTAACTACTACCAACTTCATAAAAACCGCTGTCAATGAAGTCAGAAAATATCGTGGAGAAACGTCGTTGGATGCAGTGCAGTTTCTTCGACTGATGAAAGAAAAGATGGCTTTGATGAACATTGACCAATCATTATTGAGCCGTTCATTAAATGAGGGTTTCTCTGGGGGTGAAAAAAAGCGGAATGAAATATTCCAGATGGCTATGCTACAACCAAAGCTGGCTATACTTGATGAAACGGATTCAGGTTTGGATATAGATGCCATCCGGATTGTAGCAAATGGAGTAAACAAGTTGCGCAATAAAGACAATGCTGTATTAGTAGTTACACACTATCAGCGTTTACTCGATTACATCATTCCTGATTTTGTACATGTACTATATAACGGACGGATTGTAAAATCGGGTACAAAAGAGCTGGCGTTTGAACTGGAAGAGCGGGGATATGACTTTATTAAAGCAGAAGTGAATCAGAGTCAGGAAGCTTGATTCTGTATTAGACGCTTAATAGGCATGAACACTATAGAAAATATTAAAGAGAGATATCAGCGATTACAATTGAATCACAATGGTGGTCAGTTGAAATCTATGGAGCAAAATGCATTCAATGCGTTTAACAAATTGGGTATTCCT
>JACCZZ010000129.1 GCA_013695715.1 Chitinophagales bacterium
TCAGAAGCTATTAAATTAATGCTGCCGTTGCGGTCGCCAAAACAACTTACATTATAACCGTGATAATTGGAACGTACCAATTGCAATTGCATTTGTGCCGTGCTGTTATATGCAATAAACATTAATAAGCACGCAGAGAAAAAAGTAGAATTCAGTTTGTTCATCGGTAAAAAATTTATTGTTGAGATTTCGAGTAATAAATTATTAATATTAATAAACGCAATATAATCATAAATTATCGAATAAATTATTCTTTATAGCAATTATTTACAATTAGATAATACTTCATTGCTCTTAGGGTACTACTTCACACAGATCTCCTTAAACAGTGCTTCGTACTATAAGATATTCATATTACCATCCTATCAGGTCTCTAAATAATCCAACTCTTTCCCATATGTTTCTTCTGTTCGCCAAAGAGCAACAAATGCAACGAGCAGCACGATGATGCCAACAGTAAGAGCAGCAGTTATGATATTATCTGAATAGCCTTTTATTAATAGAAAGAGTGAGGTCATTGGCACCACAGCTCCGCGTACAAAATTTGGTGTGGTAGTGGTTGCCGTTGCGCGTATGTTAGTTCCAAACTGCTCTGAAGCTATAGTCATAAATACAGACCAGTATCCATTTGCAATACCAAATAGAAAAGTAAAGGCGTAGAACAGTACCACTGAAATGCCATGCAATGAGACATAAATAAATACACACAATGCATCGGCAATAAGAAAAAGTAAAAGGGCTCGCTTTCTGCTCTTTAAATACTGGCTGAGCAACCCGCAGAGTAAGGCACCTGTAGCAGCGCCGGCATAATGATACATTATTGAATTAGCTCCGGTAATGATGGTTTTGCCGGTAGATGGATCAATTCCTATACGAAGCATTTGTGCATATTCAGGTGCGAATGTGATAAGGATTCCAATCACAAACCAAATAGGTACACCAATTAAAATCCCTTTCAGGTACTTAGATAATCTTGGCCGATGAGTGAATAAGCTTAAAAAGTTACCTCGCCTTACCGGCTCTTTCTTCAATTGATTAAACATCCCGGATTCATAAGCACTTACCCGAAGAATCAACAAAGCAATCCCAAGACCTCCCCCAATGTAATAAGCCATGCGCCAATCGAACATCTTTGCTACAAGGCCGCCAGCAACTGCACCAAAAATTCCAAATGCTGCGACAATGGTAGTTCCATAGCCGCGATGCTCCTTTGTCATCACCTCAGAAACCAGAGTGATTCCAGCTCCCAGCTCGCCTGCTAATCCAATACCAGCAACGAAACGGTAAAAAGCGTACATCTCTAATGACTGAACGGTGCCATTCAAGATATTTGCTACAGAATACAGAATTATAGATCCGAAAAGTACCGATAGCCTACCCCGCTTATCACCTAATACACCCCATAAAATGCCGCCTATCAGCATGCCGCCCATCTGCCAGTTTAGAAGGTAGGCACCTAAATCTAATAGCTGTTTGTCATCTGTATAACCAAGGGCAATGAGGCTTGGCCGCCGAACAATTCCGAAAAGAAGTAAATCATAGATATCAACGAAATAGCCCAGGGCTGAAATGATCACAGCCATATTCATCACATTGCTTGTAAGAGCCTTTTCTTGCATCCAAAAACTATTGGCGCTAATTTATAAACATCACCTATAATATGGAGATGAATTAATTCAAGCAAAAGCCTAATACACAAATGCGCCTCAATCAATTACGCCGACAGAGTTAATAATTTTCTTATTGGCCTAAAGTAAACCGGATGGTTACTCCACCATCGGTGTAGCGGATCGGGTATGAACTCGAGATTTTCGGTATGGTATAACGCTTTTCAAAGAAAAGACGAACGCTAAGCCGGTTATTTACCACATAATCCAATGCCGGAGAGATGGCCAATGTCTGAACCCCTGCTGTAGCCTGAGCTGGAACAGACTGGTCAAGCTTTTCACTCACTGTTACGTTATCACCATAAGATACATTTGTAAGGAAGCTAACATCATTCTTCAGCCGTGTCTTCTTTCCCTTGATCTTGAAAGGGATGGGCAAATTATGAAATTTATATCCGAGCCCTGCTGTTATTTCCTCAGATCTTGATTCCGTCAACTGGTAATCGAGAAAACTAAATGATAGATTTCTGCTTCGTTTATATTCAAGTTTAGTGGTAAGTGAATTTTTCCAGGTCATGTCAATACCAAGAAGCGGTGAAAACTGTTCAGTAATGGAAATTGCTGGTATGTCGTAGAAGGATATGTAATTTCCTGATAAGGAATCTATTTTTGAAGGGAAGGCTAATTCGTTACCAGGCGCTCCAATGAAATCAAGAGATGAGGAGAAGGATGCGATAGCTAGCGTGGAATTATATCCATGGCTGATATTAACTGAATTCCATATCTTCTTTGCCCAAGCCATTTTAGTAACACCGTTGTATGTTACCCTCCAGTTTGGCAGCGGAAATTTGTTAATTGGTAACCCAAGATCTACTGAAGACGGATCTTTACCACCATAAGCCGCAAGAAAAGCCGGTATCAGAACATCTTGTGAAAAAGGACCATATCCTCTTTGGTAATTGGGCAATGAATCACTAAAAATCCCATTTGTATCCGGATTCACATTTCCCAACCTCGATGAGATCGTCTGTCTGTAATCTTCAAATTGCCTGAAAGTTTCGGAGAATTCATTTGGATTCAGTGGTATGAAGCTCGTGGATATGGGAATATAAGAGGTTGTAAAAGTTCCGAACTGAACACGGCTCAAATGTTCGAAGCCAGAGCCCGAAGTCGGTCGTTTAAAATATTCTGAGGAGTTATCAGTATTTGTTCTGCTGAAATTAAGATCAATGAGAAAATCCTTAAAAGGCTCAAGGGTAGCTTTCATGCTCCCATTTTTATTTGAATTCTGAACAAACTGGTAATTCAGAGTTGTATCTGAGGATATCCATCCCTGGTCTGCTTTATCGCTAAGCCATGCTGTATCGGGCTGATAACCGAAAATGAAATCCCATCCGGGAGCTGATTTAGAAAAATCCTGCCCTATAAATCGTGGTTTAGGTAAATAACCGGGAAGAACGGTATTGTAGTTTTCAGTATAATTTATTGATACGCGTTTTAACATCAGAGGTAAACGAACTAGAAATGCCTCTGGTCCTAGGGGTTTGGTTTTACCTGCAGTAGTTTTTTTCTGATCAGCCTTACCCGGGTCCTCTATAGGATTTACATCCTCACCGGGTTTTCTGGAGTCGGGTTTTTTACCTGCAGCAGGCGCATTCGTATCATACTTCTTAAAGAATTTGATCTTATTATAAAGATTCCTGAAATTCAATTCACCATTCAGGGCAATATTTTGTGTATTGGAAATGGTATTGCCAAGTGGACTTGGTATGATGCGATTAGTTGAACTATCCAGTATCAGCGGTGCAGTAAGCCAGGAATAATTGGTTCCATAGCGGGCTGTTACTTGTGTCCAGTCAAGAATGGGAATTTTGTTTAGAGGAACTGTATAATTCACATTTGCTGCATGTGTGTAATTGGTGGTTCTGCCAAAATCATTGATGTTATTCCAAATAGAATCCTTCTTTTGATCTGTGTCAATCTCTCCTTCGGGTTCATCAATACGGGTGTTTGTAATCGCATTAAAATCCACATTCAGCCCTTTTGAAATTTCAAGTTTTGCGCCTTCCAGACGATCCCACGTAAAAAACTTATTGTATGTTGGAATGATTATTTCATCGGCAGATATAGGTCGCAGCAGCGTCTGATTATACTGACGATCCATTGCAGTTCGGAAGGTGAGATTGGTTGGAAGAATGTTGAAGTTGATGTCGCGAACAAGCTTTAGATATTTGATCTTAGCAGGAATCAGGTTTTCGAAAGGCGAGATAAATTTTGATTTCCCCGGGAAGGCATATCCTAACTCTGCATGATGCTGGCGGGTGAGATCTGATTGAATGATGGGGCTATGTAATAGAGATCGGGTATATGCATAGGTAAAATTCAAATTTTCAGGAGAATAAATGTGAAGCTTGGGATTTTTATTAGTACTTACTTTCCTTATGTTGGTGAAGTTCAGACTGCTGATTGACCTATAAGTTTGCGCATTTTTCTTCGCGGTAGCACGTGCCACAGGGTCATTGATCAATGCAAGCTTTTCTTTTAACAAAATATCATGATCATAGGGATCATATTGCGGATTGCTGATCGATTGGGAAATACCTGCATAAACAGGCAGCCGTATACCAGCGGTTTTTGGAAAAAATTTACCAAGTTCAAGTGAGGTTGCAGCATCAACAGAGCCAAAATTATCTTTGAATCTTTCATTCAGCTTTTGCTCAAGCTGACCATAACCAATTGTATGCATTGAGCCGGATAATGTCATTGAACCGAGGTCAGCAAGGCGTATATCGGCCCGGGCGATAGCGGCATAGCCTCCGCTCTCATCAAAGCCTGATAACCGCAACTCATCGAACCACACTTCGGTGCAAACAGGATCACCATTGTCATCTGTGCCACCATTTTTAGGATTTCTGACACCAAGCATAGCTGTAGCAACAATCCCAAGATCAGGATTACCTACCACTGTTATTTTGCCGCCTGTGGAGGAGTTTACCACAAAGGGAACATTCAGCGGCTGGCCGGAAAGATTACGATCTTGTTTTGCTGATACCAGTTCATCCAATATGATATTCATGCTGTTTGTATCTGGCCATATGCTTGAAGGCGATATGCTGCCAGGTGCGGTAATGACTAATGGAATTTCGAATTCATAGTAATTGCTTACAAAGTCACTTCCCAAACGGATAAATGCGGTTACATCCCCATTTTGAAGAGGGCGTAAAGGATCAGCAGATTCGGCGTGTATAAACATTTGCATTTGGTTATACTGCCTCATGTCCAGATTGATATTTTTATATACTGCGCGGGAATCACCATTGTTGAGGTTGCAGACCTGGAGTGATAGCGACTGCTCATTTTGAAATACTGTTCCTACCTGACCTACAATTTGTTCACGCTGTATTCCCGGCGGTAAAACGTAGTTAAACGGTTGCCGGCTTGAATTCTCTTCAAGGCTTACAGAGGTAACATTAAAGAAGGTGTTTCCGGTGTTATCACCAGGTATATACTCTCCCGGTTGTGCAAGAGAGAATAGGTATTTCCTCCATTGATTGCGAATGAGTTCCATGCGTGCAAAACGAAGGACTACAGTAGTATCAAAACCTGTCATGTACATTCTTACAAACCTGATCGATTTAAAATCAGGAATGCTGCCCACCCGCTTGTCGAATTCATTAATTGGAATCTTGAATTGATACCATTTTTCTACTCCCGGAGAATAGCCATCAACAGAAGGCACAAGCGTGTCTACTACGTCAGTGATAAAGTTTTGTCCCACAATGCCCAAAGCATCAGGGCTGAGGTGTACTTTATATTGAAAATATTCTTCATTTTCCGTGATTGTATTGTCGCGGTTTAAATCCTCAGATTCTGGTTCATTGGTAGCAGCGAATGATATGGCCTCATTTCCTGTAGATATGGGTGAGTTGCCTTCAGAATTGTTGAATTTCGAGTACCGGTTAAGGATGCCTGTTTGTGCATCGTTATAAACCTGGTCATCATAATAACGGTAATCGTCATTCGATGGGTCGGAAATAGCTGCATTGTAAACCGGTGAGCCTACGCCATAGATTACTGCGAGAGAATTGATATAGTTTGCAAAAAAGTTTGGTTCATTGCTGGTTTGATTGCCATCATATCCCACATCCTGAAATTGCCGTGCATTGGGATCATTGTCAAAGGCCTGCGTAATTGGCGGCACTTTAGGAGTATAGGCCCATATACTTTTGTTTTCATTGGTGGTATCTCCAGTGGGCGACAATCCATTCTCATATTGAAACTTTGAATCTTTCAATACGTCTTC
>JACCZZ010000131.1 GCA_013695715.1 Chitinophagales bacterium
GAAAAACCTTGCGTTCCACCTCGCAGAAACAGATCAGCATAAAGTTGCAATGGAATTTATTGCTAAGCAACTTGGTATCAATCCGGCTGGTGATTTTAATCCGGGCATGAAGGGAATCATAGAAGAGGGTGAAAAGGTAATGAGTAAAGATGCAACGGATGAGGCGTTAGATGCGGCTATTATCGCCGGCGCACAGAAGGTGGAACATTATGAGATCTCCGGATACGGGTCAGCTGCCTGTTATGCCGAGATGCTGGGCCATACAGCCATTGCATCTAAATTAAGAACCATACTCGAAGAAGAACAGCAGGCAGATACAAAGCTGAATTATATGGCCAAAAACATTATAAACGCAAGAGCGCAGAAGGCTGACAATTATTAGTACAAAATCAATTGTTGTTAGGTTTATCTTCATCACCTTATGCCAGGTAGAAAATAATCCTTTGTTTACGAATATAATAGAAGGAATTAAGCAAAACATTATTTGCAGTTCATAATGAATATCTTCATCGGAGAAAGCAAAGCTCTTCACATAAGATATACTTTAATTATTATAGCTGAAATCAATTAAGCTAAACTTAAATTTGGGATCCACTGAAGTGAAATAAATCCTCCATGACATTGCCCCATTTAGCTATCATGCGGCTAATTAGTCAGCAAATTTCCGGGACAAGATTTCATACTGTTAAAGAAATTGTGGGGTGGATGGGTGCAATACAGGCACAAGATTATAACATGTCTAAATGGGCCATGGGAATCCGATTGCCGAACTCTACAGAAAAAATCATAGATACAGCAATTGACAACGGTGACATTCTAAGGACACATTTACTAAGGCCAACGTGGCATTTGTTTCCTCTGATGATATCTACTGGATGCTTGAATTGGCAGCACCTCAAATTAAAGCCTCATTAAAATCGAGGCATAAAGAACTGGAGCTCTCTGAGGCAATTTGTAACAGGAGTAATACACTTATAGAAAAAGCATTATCACGAGGGAAACATTTAACACGTGAAGAAATATTGACTGAGCTAAAAAAAGCTAAAATTTCCCTTGATAATAATAGAGCATCACACCTCCTGCTTCGTGCAGAATTGGATCAATTAATATGCAGTGGCTCCACGAAAGCTAATAAGAAAACCTATGCATTGCTTGAAGAACGAGTACCTAAAGGAAAACCAATAACCAGAAATGAAGGATTAGCCTTACTTGCTCAAAAATATTTTGCAAGTCATGGCCCTGCAACCCTCCAGGACTTTGTTTGGTGGTCTGGCTTATCGGTTGCTGATTCTAAACTGGCTTTAGAGATGGTAAAGAATAACTTTACTTCTGAAACAATCAAATCACAGGTATACTGGTTCTCCTCGTCGCTCCCGATTTCCAAAACCAACAATCATTCCTTATACTTATTACCTGCTTTTGATGAATTTATTATAAGTTATAAAGACAGGAGTGCAACACTTTCTGATGACGATCACAAAAAATCCATCTCTAACAATGGCATATTCAGGCCGGTTATTGTGTGGAAAGGGCAAGTAATAGGAATATGGAAACGCACCTCATTAAAGGACAAAATATTTGTAGAAGCAGAATTTTTTAATATGCCTGGTAAGGAGCAAGAATTTATTGAGAAAGCTACATCTATCTATGGAAATTTTCTACAGAAGAAAGCATTAATAAGAAATACTTCCTGAGAATTGTTATAAGAAGTCGCATTATATTTTAACACGCTATAAGATCACAGTACATGTCTGGCGGGCCTTAACTGTGTTAATTAGATAGTTATTTATTATGATATGATCTTTAATGTACCTAATAAATTGAAGACAGGGCCCTCCTATATAAATGATCTATGTTTGGACTAAAATTTTGGATCCTATTATGTAATGTAAGATCAACTTAACTCATTTATAATTTGAGATTAAGACTGATAGATAAATCGACCACAATTGCCGCAATCTACCCCCAAGATTGCCGTTTTTACACCCTTCTAAAGCTAAATCGAGACAATATATTTGCATTGGAAAACAGAACAGAAAGTCAAATGAATCTGCTAACTCTAAACATTATTTAACTAATTAAGCAAATTAATATGATAGTAAATATTTTAATTGTTCTACCGATCCTTATTGCCATTCCCTTGATTGTAGCGCTGTTCACAAAAAAAGAATATGCTATTGAACGAGAGATAATCATAAACAAGCCTAAACAGGATGTTTTCGAATATATCAGGTTTTTAAAATATCAGGATAACTACAGCAAATGGGTAATGACAGATCCAGCAATGAAAAAAGAATTCATAGGCACAGACGGCACCCTTGGTTTTGTTTATAAATGGGATAGTAAAAATAAAAATGCAGGAAAGGGGGAACAGGAAATCAAGAAAATTAATGAAGGTGAAAGAATGGACATTGAAGTTCGCTTTGAAAAAACCTTCGAAGGTATTGCAGAGATTCCTATAATGACAAAATCAATTTCTGCAAATCAAACCAAAGTAAAATGGGGAATGATGGGCAAGAATAAATACCCGATGAATCTTATGAATCTATTTATAGATAAAATGCTTGGTAAAGATTTAACAACAAGCCTTAGTAACTTAAAAAACATTCTTGAAAATAACTAAATCTAAATACTATGACCGTAGCAAAACTCATGTTGGCTAAGCTTATTCGTGATTACCTCAGCGT
>JACCZZ010000139.1 GCA_013695715.1 Chitinophagales bacterium
CAGTACGCAATTTTAGGTCACCCGTTGGAGGTGTGCCTACTGATTCAACGATAATCGTCAAATCATGAGATGTACCATTATCCACATCACTCACTGTGATTTTAACAGGGCTGGTGGCGGCAACCTGATTATCTACATCATCCTGTGTAAATTCACCTGGCTGACCAACTTTTACATTACCTAATAAGATAATCTCTGGAACTCCCGTTACGTTATAGTAATCTACACGTGCATTACTTTCAGCCTCATTATAATTGTACATAGGGTCAACACCCGGCCACGAGGTGTGATAAGCAATATGCCTGACAGTATTCGGATTTTGCTCAAGAATACTGGATTGAAATCCCGGATTCTGTTGTGCACATGGGCCACAGCTTGCCTGGGTAAAGTGTTCAAACAATGGGTATTTTGGAGCCTGAGCTATAACTGCTGATGTCCCTGCAAGCAGTAAAAAGCCAAAAAAGCTTAATGTAAATCTGTTCATGGTAATGTTTTTTGTTTAACTATGTATGAATCAAAAATACAAAAGAAGGGAGAAAGCAAAAAAACAAAGGAATCTCTGTAGTATTATTCTGATATGAGCTTATCCACCAATCTGTTCGTGTCGTCTTTCCATTTATCATACTCAATACCTGTTGCTGGACCTGTAATGCCCGTATAAATTTTCCGAACCATTCCTTTCTTATCAATGAATATTGTGGTCGGATAGCTAAGGATCGCATTGATCATAGGAAGCGTTTTTGCCGCATCAGGTCCTACGGCCCCGGCAAAAAGAATTGTATAATTAATATTAAACCGCTTTTTCAAACGTTCCAGAGTTACTTTTGCCTTTTCAAGTTCCGGAGATCTCTCATAAGCAAGTGCAACAATCTCTAAACCACGGGATTTATACTGATCATACAATGGAGCAAAGTAACCAGTCTCATCCATGCAATTGGGACACCACGATCCCATAATCTGAACTATAACTGCTTTGTTTTTGAACTGCTCATCTGATAGAGAAACCATTTTCCCGCTTAAATCAGGAAAAGTAAAATCAAATCGCTCATAGCCGGGCTTTAAATAAGTAAGTGAATAGGGGTCGGGCAATTGGTACTCTGGATTTTTTTTAGCTATCCATGGCTCCTTCCAGTGATTGCCTGAATAATACATGCCACTCATAATGCCATCGGCTGCTATGGTTGCTGTAAAAAGAAAGGCATGTGCGCCGTCAAAAGTAGAGAGAAAGAGCTTGTCTCCCTGTACTGTTCCTTCCAGGTAGCGGTAATCTCCCGAAACTGTAAGAAAGGTTCCTGTTAATTCATTGCCCTGTTGATTAAAGACACCTACGGCTTTTGAGCTGTCGGCTGTTCCTTTGCTGAAATCAACCTCCCACCTGCCTGAAATATTTGCAACAGGAGTGATATTCTCCTCAGTAAAACGGTAGTGCTTGTTGAATTCAGCTTTGAAAGGAATAATGTTATCAGCTTTGCGGGAGTAATTAATATAAGTTCCCGACATCATTTGAGGAGTGTATTTTAACCGAAACTCTGAATCAAAGACAGGCATTTTAATAAATACACTGTCGCCGGATATAGACACTTCATCTACTAAAATATGTTCTTCACCATTATTAATCTCGAGAATTACCTTCTCCCCCGCAAGTTTGGTTTCAAATGTAAATGGCAATTCACCATTTTTTGTCATCAGCACACCACGCCATGTTCCGATATTAATGCCGGCAGGAGGAGTTAGAGCGAGAGAAAGCAATGCTAAAATTATCTGTAGGAAAAGAAGCATAGTTATATTATTTTATTACAAGAAAATCACAAAGATAAATTCCGCCAAAGGAAATGAAGCAACAGCATTAATGCTCAACAGCACTATATTTTTTTGTACAAATCATATTCGTGAGCTTGTCGTGCCACGTCTGATGATAATCTGAAATGAAGTATGCCAGGCAGCTTAAGACAGCAGGCACTAACGCAAGCACTATGAAGATCAAATAAATCCAGGAACGAGCTGCGCACATTCGGAACGGTGGCACCTGATTGGTTTCCAAATCTGTTAATTGTATTCGCATGATTCGTTTTCCTACTGTTCCCCCTGTGCTTTCCATCACAGGAGAATACAACAATACCCACAGCATTAGTGCGAAAGCAGGCATCGCTTGTTTAACACTGCTGATTATAAATTCCTGATTGTAAGGACTGTCATTCCTGATAAGATGAATTAATAGTTCCTGAAATGCATACGAAGTACCCAATATTATTGCAGTATCAATAGTGCGAGCTATGGCACGCTGCATAAATGTAGCAAGCTTCTGTTTTTCTTCACGCTTTACTTCATTTGAAATCTTCTGAAGAAGCTGATCGATCGGATCTGGTTGTATGGGTTGTGAAATCATCTATCCTTCTTGGCGACTTAAAATTCCGAATGTTTATTGTAAAAAGAAAATGAATTTTTGATGATGAATAAACGCAGCTTCCATATTACTATCATTGACTTTCAATAGTTCCTCTGGGATTGCTGTGTTTTTATATTAAGAGCAACTATTGTTATATTCAGAACTCTACCACATTTACTGAATATGGTTTTAAGCGAAGAGCAGTACCGCTGGTGGTCTCATATGAAACAGCATCACTATCGAGAGTTGAAGCAGATAAAGAGGTGATGCGGTATACCCCCTGCACCTTATAACCATTTATGTTCACCGCAGAAACTGATGCTTCGATGCCACTTTCATTAATCAGCAATAAGGTATATTTTCTATTCTGTTCCAACGCGACACCTGACAATCCATTGAAGCCTGATATAGATAGATCATCTACCTGAGGATTTCCTCTAAACAACATGCCACAGCTTTTTAAGGCCGCAGCCATGTTAGTAGCATCGCGATTTTTAAATCCACCCTCACCACGATCTAAACTTTTTAAAGACATATAGGAAGCATAACTGATGAAGTTACCGTAAGACTTGTTGTAGTCAATCATAAATTTATAAAACTTCCCTATATAGATACAGCCTATCATAGTGTTGTAGATTGATGATTTAGGTTTGAGCCCCCATTGCCATACTGAGGCCTTCTTACCAGGAAAAGTTTTACTGAATTGATAGAGCCACTGTGGAATTGTTTGTGAAAATGACAGATTGATGGTGGCAAGATTCGCGGATTGGTTGTCACCGGTGGAAAACATATCCTTATCCCATAGATAAACCCTTGCCTCATCACCGGGCATTGTCTTTAAGAAATTATTCCATGAGGAAGATTTTGAGGCAGCCTTCCAGACCGGAGCAGCATCAATTACTGTGATGATGCCTGGAAATCTTCTTTCTACGGAATCAATCCATTGGGTAATCTTTTTCTTGTAAGCGCTGCCATCAGGAAAATCATAGTTATTGGCTTCTAAATTTTGTTCCATTCCAAAAATCACCCGCCTGGCATGAGAGCGTTGTATCTTCCAGTAAAGCTCTTGCAACGTGCCGCCCTGAACATTTGCAACTATATCACCGCGTATCCTAAGGCCACGTAACAGTGCGCAGTATTGATTGAAAAAATCCACACCAAATTTTACAGTTCCAATTCCATCGAGCACTTCATTAAAAGATTCTCCCCGCAAGCGGGCATCCTCCGGGCGCATGTTATAACCATCTCCTCTTC
>JACCZZ010000145.1 GCA_013695715.1 Chitinophagales bacterium
ACTATCAATTCTTCAACTGATTTAAACCTTTACGGTCTGAAAAACGTAAAGCCACATTGGAACCTGAGCCAGCATGAGTTGATTGATCGCTCCTTAGAGCTTGGTTTAGGTGTGCTTGCAGATAGTGGCGCACTGGCAGTGGATACTGGAGAATTTACCGGCCGTGCACCAAAAGATAAATTCGTGGTAAGAGATGAGAAAACAAATGATACCGTTTTTTGGGGTGAAGTGAATCAGCCATTTGATGAAGAAAAATTTCAGCCCCTGTATGATAAGCTGGTGGATCACCTTTCAGGGAAGGAAGTTTATATCAAGGATGCGTATGCCTGTGCTGATGAGAGTTACCGGCTGAATGTAAGGCTCATCACAGAAGTTCCATGGGCAGCACAGTTCTCTGGCAATATGTTTATTAGTCCCTCAAAAGAGGAGTTGAAAACCATACAGCCCGATTGGCTCATCATTCATGCTCCATCATTCAAAGCCGATCCTAAAACTGATGGCACACGACAGGGGAATTTTGCTGTTTTAAATTTTTCTAAGCGCACCATCATCATCGGTGGTTCCGCTTACACAGGTGAAATAAAGAAAGGAATATTTACGGTATTAAATTATGTATTACCCCAAGAGCATAATGTATTGTCAATGCACTGTTCTGCAAATATTGGCGGCCAGGGTGATACTGCAATATTTTTTGGCTTATCAGGAACAGGAAAAACAACATTAAGCGCAGATCCTAATCGTGGTCTTATAGGTGACGATGAACATGGATGGAGCCACAAAGGAATCTTCAATTTCGAGGGGGGCTGCTATGCTAAATGTGTAAATCTTACGGAGGAAAAGGAACCCGAGATTTTTCAAGCAATAAAAAGAGGTTCCCTGCTTGAGAACGTCAGGTTTTTTCCGGGAACAAACACAGTGAACTTCGATGATATTTCTGTCACCGAAAATACCCGCGTTAGCTATCCGATAGATTTTATCAGCAATGCTGTAAAACCATCCGTGGGTGGCGTTCCAAAAAATATTTTTTTCCTTACTTGTGATGCTTATGGCATTCTTCCGCCTATTGCAAAGCTGACGCCCGGACAAGCCATGTACTGGTTTCTAAGCGGATATACAGCAAAAGTTGCAGGAACTGAGGCCGGCATAACTGAACCAAAAATAGCTTTCTCGGCCTGTTTTGGAGCACCTTTTCTGCCCTTAAATCCTAACACCTATGCAGGCATGCTGGCTGATAGAATGAAAAAATACAATGCAAATGTCTGGCTTGTGAACACCGGCTGGACAGGTGGACCTTATGGAGTGGGCAAGCGGATGAAACTATCGTACACCCGTACCATGATTACTGAAGCATTGAAAGGTGATTTGGAAAAAGTTAATTATGAGGTGCATCCCGTGTTTGGATTAGCGTATCCCACGAGCTGCCCAACAGTTCCTGATGAAATATTGAATCCTCGTGATACCTGGGAAGATAAGAATGAATATGATGAGAAGGCAAGCGACCTGGCAAAGGAGTTCTTGAAAAACTTCGAAAAGTTTGCAGCCACAGCGCATGAAGAAACCCTGGCAGCAGCGCCTAAGGTGGCAGTTAGCGTTTAGACATTTATAAAGAGCAAACTTCTAACCTGTATAGGTAAGTATATCTATAAACGCTTTTGATTTCCTGATATGGAATTATTTTACTCCAACAGAGTAGAAGATCATTTAGCTATTATAAATAATGAGGAATATCATCACTGCATGAAAGTGATGCGTCATAACATAGGCGATGAATTGCTGGTAACAGACGGGCAGGGTAAACTATTTCATACCAAGATAATCTCAGACGATAAGACAGAATCTGCTGTTGAAATTCTTAAGACTCTTAAAGAGGAAATTGAACCCTCTCCAAGCATTCATATTGCAATTGCTCCAACAAAAAATAATGATCGCTTCGAATGGTTCTTGGAAAAGGCAACGGAGATAGGAGTGAGTGAAATAACTCCAATAATTTGTACGCGATCAGAACGGAATCAAGTAAAGCAGCAGCGGCTGAATAAAATCTTAATCTCCGCCATGAAACAATCTATGCGCTTGTGGTTGCCGAAGCTGAATGAAATAGAGAAGTTTGAAAACTTCCTGAAGGTGAATTCACCTTTAATAAATAGCAAATTTATCTGTCACTGTCAGTCACAAAATTTACCAGCATTGAAAAACAGGCATCGTGAAAGGGAAAATGTTCGGATACTTATAGGCCCAGAAGGAGATTTTACTCTGGAAGAGATTAACTTAGCAGAAAGCAACGGTTTTATCTCTGTAAATTTAGGAGACTCACGGCTTAGAACAGAAACTGCAGGATTGGTTGCCATTCATACTATTCAATTAAATCGTTAATGAGTTACTTTAAAGACAAACCGGGTACTTCAGAGAAGTTGCAATCGTTAGTAGCTCAACCCAAATATATTTCTATGCGCTTCTTTTTTTTACTTGGCATCCTCTTCTTTCTTTCAACCTCATTTCAGCCAGCCCCAACTTTAAAGCTTGCTCTTATGAAATACAAAGGGGGTGGCGACTGGTATAATGATGTTAATTCATTAAAGAACCTCGTGAGGTTCTGCAATGAAAATCTTGGAACTAACTTCGATCCTGAGCATTCAATAGTGGAGCCGGGTAGTCCTGACATTTTCAATTTTCCGTTTGTATATATGACAGGTCATGGCAATTTTACACTTGATAATGAGGAAGCCGAAAATTTACGATCGTACCTTGTAAGCGGTGGATTTTTGCTCATTAATGATGATTATGGCATTGATCCTTACGCACGGCTTGCGATGAAAAAGGTATTTCCGGAGCTGGAATTTATTGAGTTGCCATTTTCTCATCCTATTTATCATCAGAAGTATAATTTTACGAACGGACTTCCAAAGATTCACGAGCACGATAATAAACCTCCCCGCGGTTATGGTTTGATTTATGAAGGGCGGCTTGTCTGCTTTTACGATTATGAATGCGATCTTGGAGATGGTTGGGATGATGTGCATAATGATCCTGAGCCAATCAGACAAAAAGCTTTGCAGATGGGGGCAAATATTATCTCTTATGTTTTCTCCTTGAAAGAAAAAGAAGGCAGTTAAACAGATTAGGTGAATGAATGGTGATACAATTATGACGTTAATTCTATTTCCTGACAAAAAATATTACATTCTTTTTAAATATTAGAGGGTGTGTTTCTGGAAAAAGGCTGTAACCGCGCTGGGGTTGTAAATTGTTTAATTATTTCTACCAAACTGTCGTCCTGTGGGACTAAATTTATTTGGCACAGCTCCGGAAGAGGCGCGAGCTCAGGTGTGTGACGTAATTGAAATCTATGATTTTATATTAATGCTAAAGAAATCTATCTTATCTCTGAACTTATTAGCTCCCGAGGAGCGCAAGTATGGTAGAATGGAATTGCCCATTATACAGCCCCGTAGGCGCGACAGTATCATAGCTTGCATAATCCAAAGTAACGCAACTAAGGTAAAGATTTAGAATACCTATTCCTCGTAAGCACGTCGGGCGATAGTTGATTGTATATTTCTTGTTTAGGTGGACGTAAGCCCCGTAGGGGCGACACATTTCTTTTAACTATTCTGCTGAATTTTTAATTTGTTAATCCGCCTAACCAACCCTGGTCCTTCATAGATTAAACCCGTATACACCTGCACCAGGTCAGCACCTGATTTTAATTTTTCTACAGCATCTTCCGGAGTATGTATTCCACCTACACCAATAATAACAAACCTTCCTTCTGCTTTGGAATGAATATATTCTATGACCTCTGTTGCACGCTTTGCAACCGGCTTGCCGCTTAAGCCCCCGGCTCCAAGCTGTTCGATTAAATGCAATGGCGTTGTAAGGCCCCTTCTTGATACAGAAGTATTTGTGGCTACTATTCCTGCCACCTCAGTTGTAATAATGATATCAATAATATCATCGAGTTGACTATTTGTGAGGTCTGGTGCAATTTTTACAAATATAGGTTTGGGCACATCATGCTGATGATTCAATTCCTGCAACCGGGACAGAAGCTTTGAAAGCGGCTCCTTATCATGCAGCGAGCGTAGGTCAGGTGTATTTGGTGAGCTTACGTTGACGACAAAATAATCAACATGAAGAAATAACTTCAAAAAACACGTTTCATAATCGGCTATGGCATTTTCAATAGGAGTGTTTTTATTCACGCCAATGTTTCCACCAATCAAAACATCTTTTTTGGGTGTATTTTTTAACCGGGCAACTACAAGATCAACGCCCTGGTTATTGAAACCCATACGGTTAATTAATGCCTCATCTTTAGTCAGCCGGAAAAGCCTCGGAGGATCATTTCCTGGCTGAGGCAATGGTGTAACCGTTCCTATTTCTATAAATCCGAAACCAAGTAAACTGAGTGCATGAATATGCTTTGCATCTTTATCGAATCCGGCAGCCAGGCCAACAGCGTTCTTGAAATTTAAACCACAGACTTCTTTGTAATGAGATGTGCTTTCAAGCGAAAATAATTTTTTCAATAGCCATTCCCCACCCGGAATTCTGATCGTCCATTCAAGTAAAATAATTGCGAAATGGTGAGCTTGTTCAGCAGGGAAAAGAAAGAAAAATGGTCTTAGAAATATTTTATACACCTGTAGCAGAATGTTGCCGCGAAAATACTTTACCTGTTTCTATTCTGGCTTCTTAATTTTAAGCGAGTTCAATTATAGGTTTCTAATTACGAGGGTATGAATAAAGGCATTCCATTGGCAGAACGTATGCGGCCCGAGTCGCTGGAGGAATTTATCGGACAAAAACATCTTGTAGGAAACGCAGGTGTTCTCAGGATACTTTTGGATCGAAAGCAAATTCCTTCGATGATCTTCTGGGGTCCTCCTGGAGTTGGGAAAACTACACTAGCACACATCATCTCACGGGAAATGAAGATGCCCTTCTTCACGCTTAGCGCTATCAGTTCAGGAGTAAAAGATATTCGTGAAGTTATAGAGACGGCAAAAAATGCTGGGAAGGCGCTTTTGTTCATTGATGAAATTCACCGCTTCAATAAATCTCAGCAGGATTCCCTGTTAGGTGCAGTTGAAAAAGGCATCATTACACTCATAGGTGCTACCACAGAAAATCCCTCCTTCGAGGTGATTTCTCCTTTGCTATCACGCTGTCAGGTCTATGTATTGCAATCGCTTGAAAAAGAAGATCTGCTCAACTTGCTCAACCGTGCAATGAGTAATGATGATTTCCTGAAAAGTAAAAACATAAAAATTATTGAACATGAGGCATTGCTGAGACTCAGCGGCGGTGATGCACGCAAGCTGCTCAATCTTTTTGAACTGGTAGTGGATACTATCGGAACAGAGACGGTGGAGATTACCGATGAAAAAACTACATCTATCGCTCAGAAAAAGATTGCGTTGTATGATAAATCAGGGGAGCAGCATTATGACATCATATCAGCGTTTATCAAATCTATGCGTGGCAGCGATCCTAATGGAGCAGTTTACTGGCTGGCACGAATGATCGAAGGTGGAGAAGATCCAAAATTTATTGCACGCAGAATGCTGATACTTGCTTCAGAGGATATAGGCAACGCCAACCCCACGGCGCTGGTAATGGCAAACAGTTGTTTTCAGTCAGTAGATGTGATCGGATATCCTGAATGCAGAATCATACTTTCTCAGACTGCTATTTACCTTGCAACATCACCTAAGAGCAATGCGTCTTATAACGCCATAGAGGGTGCTTTGGCTATAGCACGGCAGGAGGGCGATTTGCCCGTACCACTTCATCTGCGGAATGCTCCCACAAAGCTGATGAAGCAACTGAACTATGGAAAGGAGTATCGTTACGCCCACAGCTTTGAAGATAATTTTACTGCGCTTGAATTTCTTCCTGATAAGATAAGCGGCCTTAAACTTTATGATCCCGGCCAGAATACACGTGAGCTGGAATTGCGTGAATTTTTGAAGAAGAGGTGGAAAGAGAAATATGAGTATTAATAAAGCAAATACAAAGGCAACTATCTTTAGCGCCATTGTTATATAATGGGCATTGTAAAACGTCAAAGCGTTCAGTCATCAGTTATCACTTACATCGGAGTGTTTATCGGGTATGTGAATCTGATCCTGCTTTTTCCAAAGTTCTTGACTCCTGAACAATTAGGACTAACACGACTTCTTCTTTCAATTGCAACCATCTTCTCACAATTTTCGCTGCTGGGAACATCTGTTTCAATCCTTAGATTTTTTCCATATCTGGAAGATAAAAGATCAAAGCATCATGGCTTTCTATCATTCACCATCCTGGTTTCCATAGTAGGATTTATAGTTTTTACCACGCTATTTATTATTCTTAGAAAGCCCATCACCGATGTTTTTCAAGAGAAATCTCCACTTTTTGTTGAATATTATTTTTTCCTGTTTCCACTGTCGTTTTTTCTTCTGTTTTTTGAATTATTATTCATGTACATGCGGGCACTCTTCAAAACAGTGGTGCCCACATTGATTAAGGAAATTGTTCTGCGTCTGATACAGTCCGCAGCGTTAGTACTACTCATTTTGAATGTTGTAAGTTTCGAAGGATTTTTACTACTGTTTATTGGAAGCTATCTTCTGCATCTCGTAGTAATTATGATATATGCTGCCTACCTGGAGCAACTGTTTATTTTCTCAACCATAGATTTTAAGGGACGCGTTTCAGTACGGGAAATCATGCGCTATTCGCTGCTTCTTTTTGTTGCTGCAATTGCATCATATTACACGTTGAATATTGACCAGATCATGCTGGGTGCCCTTTCCGGACTTGCCAGCAATGCTGTTTATTCTATAGCATTCTTTGTTGGAACCATCATTCAGATACCAGGCCGTGCGATAAACTCCGTAGCAATTCCAATAGTTGCCGAAGCATGGAAACACAACGATCAGAAAAAATTGCAGCAGCTATACAAGCAAACATCATTAAACGAACTGATCATCGGCGGCTTTATATTTTTACTTGTATGGATCAATACCGATCTGCTCCTTAGCTTATTACCCCCAATATATCAGCAGGCCAAATGGGTAATTTTTATTGTAGGTCTTGGAAAACTCTTCGACTTGGCCACAGGCATAAATGGAGAAATTCTTGTAATCTCTAAACATTCTAAAGCGACATTATTTACCAACGTCTTTGTTATATTGATCTCTACAATTGCCAATTATCTGATGATTCCCATCTGGGGTGTCATTGGTTCAGCGATTGCAACCTCTCTATCCATCATTTCTTATAATGTAATCAGGATGGGCTTTTTATATTATAAATACCGTTTGCAACCCTTCAGCAGCAACACTCTTAAAGCGTTGTTGTTGCTCACGGCCTGCTTTGCACTTTACTATTTATTGCCTTCGATGGAGCAGCTTTGGATGAGCAGCTTTTATCAATCTGTTTTAATGACGGGGATAATTTCTTTAAGTTTGATTTTGTTTAATATTTCACCTGAAATAACTGCCTCGTATAATTGGTTTCGCTTAAAAGTACGGGCTTGAATAATGTTGGTTTGCAGCATAGGCGATACCTGATATAAGATGTTTTTAAAACTTATGATTTGTTAGTTTAGCACGTAACCCATACCTTCGGGATAAATTTACCGATACAGATAATATGAAGATTTTTTCCTACCTTTTATTACTTTCCCTCTTAACATTTTCTTTTAAACCTTCCTTCTCACAACTCATAGTTGGAACCGTGGCGACACCGGAAGAACTGGCAGGCAGCCTCGTTGGCAGTGGTGTAACCATAACCAATGTTACACTCAATTGTCCGAATGGCGGGTGGGGCAGCTTTGATGGTACTAATTCTAATATTGGAATTGATTCAGGGATTATTCTGGCCTGTGGTAGTATTAACAACGCCGTAGGTCCGAATTTTTCCGGAGGAATTACTACTGCTTTTGGGACAACCGGAGATCAGGATCTTACTGATCTTGCAGGACAGGAAACTCATGATGCCTGTGTGCTGGAGTTTGATCTGGCAGCATCCAGCGATAGCATAAATTTTAGCTATGTTTTTGCATCTGATGAATACACAGAATATGTGAATTCTATAAACGACATCTTTGCTTTTTTTATTAGCGGCCCGGGAATTACAGGAGAACAAAACATTGCCCTTGTACCTGGTACTACAGATCCTGTAGCGATTAATACTGTTAATTGCTTAAATGGATCATTATATTATATATGCAATGATCCGCTGAATTCTCAATGTGACGCCACTTACAATTGTCCTACAGATGCGAGCCTTACAACAATTGAATATGATGGATTTACTACAGTTTTAACTGCTGTAGCAAACGTGCAACCTTGCCAAACTTATCATCTGAAACTTGCCATTGCAGATGCTTCCGATGAGATACTGGATTCAGGTGTATTTATTAAAGCTAGTAGTCTAAGCACCGCTGCTTCGAGTGTTACAGTCTCTACACCTTACAACGATCCTATCACTAATTTGCCCGCAGTGGTCGAAGGATGCTTTTCTGCCACTGTTGAAGTTCAAACGTGTAATCCTTCTACAGATTCGGTTGCCCTTCATTATACGATATCCGGTACAGCTACGAACGGTACTGATTACAATCAAATTGCCGATAGTATCTTTATTCCCCCGGGTTTGAGTTCTGCTAACCTTATTATTGATCCCTTAGTCGATGGAGTATCGGAGAGCTCGGAAACAGTTACTCTATATTTTTATTCAACCTCTCCTTCCAATCCCTATGATAGTGTCACTATTTTAATTCTCGATTCACTTATCGCTATTGCTAGTCCTGATACAGTAATATGTGTTGGGCAAAGTGCATCCCTTACTGTTAATGATGC
>JACCZZ010000150.1 GCA_013695715.1 Chitinophagales bacterium
ATGAAAATTTAATTAGCCGCACATGGACGGCGTATGGAGTGGCCACCGATGAAAAGACCATCGGACCGGCTTGGCTGGATGCATCACATTATTCTACTCTTAATCTGTTAGATAGCTTGATTAGTGCCGACATGGTATTTACTCCTGACAAATCAAAGTGGTCAAAATGTATTGTTGTGGAAACTAATAGTGAAGAAGCACTTAGTCAGGGAACGGCCGCAAAATTCAGTTTAAGGGATGCCTTCTCAAAAAATCAAGACGGTATTGAGACACCTGAAGAAAAAGGTACTTCATGGTTTCCTGGATATGCAATAGATCCTGAAACAGGTGAAAGGCTGAATATATTTTTTGGAGAAGATTCCTGGCTTGTAGGACAAAATGGTGCAAACATGTGGTGGGATCCAACTTCAGCGATCTTTTCTCCAACTTTTAATGAAGTGTGGGCAGGAGGGAAGCAATACGTGTATGTTACCAGAACAAAATATGACAGTTGTAAGGCCTTTAAAGCCTTTCTCTCCACTAACTCCAACACAGATAAGAGGAATGTTTATAAAGAAGTCTGTTGGGTAGGTTTTCCATTGCTTGCTGAAACTTTTCAGTATAAACCGATCTCAGAAGGATTTATTCCTACTGAAACTAAGCTGCGCTTTAGGGTAACAAAACCTTACAAGGTACAGTTTACTGACGTAAATTTAAACAATGGCATGCCCCGATATACTTTCAATACTGCAGATCTTGCTGCAGTACAGGGCGACTATAATACCGCGGTGAATGCACTCGATACTATAAATATAGTACCTAATCCTTACTATGGGTACGCCTCGTATGAGCAAAGTCAATTAGATAACCGTGTTAAGATTACAAATCTTCCCCAGAAATGTACAATCAGCATTTTTGCAATTGATGGCACCCTTATCAGGAAAATTTCACGTGATGATCCCTCTATAACTTCTTACGATTGGGATTTAAAAAACAATGTGGGTATTCCAATAGCAAGTGGTTTATATATTATACACATAAACGCCCCTGGATTAGGTGAAAAAATTATAAAATGGTTTGGAGCAATGCGTCCCACAGACCTGGATTCTTATTGATAAATATTTAAATTGAACAAATGATCAGACCTTTAAAAATTGTGCTTATATTATCAGTCCTGTCTATCACGTATGCTGTTGCGGGAAACAAAGACAGACAAGGTGAGGCAGGAGCCTCTGAGCTTTTGCTAAATCCTTGGGCACGTAGTTCTGGATGGGATGGCTTAAACACTGCTAGTATCCGTGGTATAGAAGCTATTAACTTGAACGTTGCTGGCCTTGCCTTTACAAGAAAGACGGAGTTGGTTTTTGCTCACACCACGTGGTTACAGGGAACTGGTATTAGCTTCAATACTTTTGGTTTCGCCCAAACTTTAGGCACAAAAGGGGGTGTTCTGGGCTTTAATATTATGTCTATTGATTTTGGTGATATTCCAATTACCACTACATCTTTGCCTGAAGGTGGCACTGGAACTTTCAGTCCCCAATTTATTAATGGGTCTCTTTCTTATGCAAAAGTTTTTTCGAACAGCATATATGGGGGCATTACTGCCAGGGTAGTTTCGGAAGGAATTGCTGGTCTTGGAGCAATCGGTGTTGCTTTTGATGCAGGCATCCAATATGTCACAGGTCCGCAGGCAGATCCTACTAGGGTGAAATTCGGAATTTCGTTGAGGAATATTGGTACTCCAATGACATTTGGCGGGGATGGACTTTCATTTAGAGGGCAAGCTCCGGAGGGTGATTATTCAATGACTCTTGAGCAACGTTCACAAGGCTTTGAGCTCCCTTCATTGCTAAACATTGGTGGAGCTTATGATTTTAAATTCGGAGCCTCTGGGAAACCAAGTCACCGATTAACGGTAGCAGCTAATTTCACTTCACATTCGTTTTCACAAGATCAGATCGGGGCAGGTCTCGAATATGCTTTTAAAGAAATGTTTATGATTCGCGGTGGCTACAATTATCAAAATGGATTAACAAGCACTGAAAAACGGGTAACCGCCTTAACAGGCATTTCGGCCGGAGTTACTTTCGAAGTGCCAGTAAAACAAAATGGACCGAGCCTTGGCATTGACTATTCATTCCGTACAAGTGAGCCCTTCAGCGGATCTCATGCATTGGGATTACGAATAAATTTGTAATTTTAGATATATAATTGTCCGGAAACGCTTCCTGTAAATGGAAGCGTTTCCTTTTACTTTAATTAACCCACGGAAGGAAAATTTATGGC
Organism: Chitinophagales bacterium; assembly: GCA_013695715.1. Classification (GTDB taxonomy): domain Bacteria; phylum Bacteroidota; class Bacteroidia; order Chitinophagales; family UBA10324; genus JACCZZ01. The sequence goes on from JACCZZ010000150.1 coordinate 2,269, forward strand.
TGAAACTACTTATTTAACAAATGAGGGACTTGAAAAACTGCGAAAAGAACTGATTCAATTGCGCACAAAGGGGCGAGCCGAAATAGCGCGGCAAATTCAGGAGGCGAGGGAAAAAGGCGATTTGTCGGAGAACGCAGAATATGATGCAGCAAAAGATGCACAGGGAATGCTAGAAATGAAAATCGCAAAGCTGGAAGAAGCATTATCGAATGCGCGGGTTATTGATACCTCCAAGTTTGATACTTCGAAAGTAATGGTGCTTTCTAAAGTAAAGGTGAAAAATCTTCAATCAAAACAAATAAGCTTATTTATGCTTGTTTCAGAAAA
>JACCZZ010000165.1 GCA_013695715.1 Chitinophagales bacterium
AGCATTTATGGAATGAATTTTCCAGGCATGCCTGAATTAAATTGGAAGCTTGGCTATCCCTTTGCGCTCGCACTAATTATCCTATCCTCGTTAATCACCCTTTGGATCTTTAAGCGAAAAGGTTGGCTTTGAGTTATGCACGAAAAAATAAGTCCAGCTTTAATGGATGAGGAATTATGATGATAATTAATTAACTAAGCCGAATCAAAGAAATATCTCGCGAAGGTTGTCCTGTATTGAAGGAAAGCCATGAATAAGAAAAGGCATAGAGTCAACTTACAACTTTATATAGAAGGTTGAAATAAAAGGTCTGTAAGAAAAGCCCTACAGAAGCGTCATTGCTGATCCGATTTTTTTATCGGATGAAGCAATCTCATAGGATTAAGTTACAACTTTGAGTATGAGATTGCTTCACTCTGTTCGCAATGACGGCTCTTGATAAGTTTATATCGTTTTTAGGCAGTAACAGCCGTATTGGCTGTAGCCCATTCGATGAGAATGTCGGCAACTTCAGGCCGTGAGAATTCTTTAGGCGGACGTTGTCCATCGCGAAGCATTTCCCTCACTTTAGTTCCGCTTAGCGAAATCATCTCAGAATCTTTAGGTGACGTTTTGCTGGAAGCCATGCTTTCCGTATTTACACACCATGATGTATTTTCAAATTTTATGATCTGCATGCCTATTTTAGGAGCCATGGTGTCCATTAACTCCTGCGCTTCATAGGTACCGTAATATGTGCCTACGCCAGCATGGTCCCGCCCAATAATCATATGGGTGCAGCCATAATTTTTTCTGATTATAGTATGATTAATGGCTTCACGAGGCCCGGCATAACGCATGGCAGTTGGTAAAACACTCAGCTTAGTATTATCCGGATTGAAATAGTTTGTAATAAGCGCTTCATAGCATTTCATACGTACAGGTGCAGGAATATCATCTGATTTTGTTTCTCCCACAATTGGATGAATCAAAGCTCCATCTACAATTTCCTGGGCACATTTGATCAGGTATTCGTGTGCTCTGTGAATAGGGTTACGTGTTTGAAAGGCTACAATCGTCTTCCAGTTACGCTTTTCAAATTCAGCGCGTGTCTCTGAGGGATCCAGATAATATTTTTCATCAATAGTTTCATTCCTCAATGGGCGGTTCACCATTTCAAGAGGGCCGGCAATGAACCTGTTACCACCATTCATAATTGCTTTCACGCCAGGATGTTTATCTTCTGTTGTTTTAAAGCATTTTTGAAACAAATTTGGCAGGTCAAGCTCAAACTTTTCATCTACAGTCATTATTGCAATCAGGCGGCCATTGGTATCAAGCAAAGCAATCTCTTCCCCTTGATTCAGTTCAGGGTATTTATTTTCGGCAACAGGCAACAGGATGGGAATGCCCCATGCAAGGCCGTTTGTCAATTCCATTTTCTCAATAGAAGATTCAGCATCAGCCTTTCCCATGAAGCCCGTCAGGGGACTAAAAGCTCCAATGGCAATCATTTCAATATCAGCAGTATAACGGTCTTCTATGGTTAATTGGTAAAGAGACTGAGCTTTATTTTCAAGTTCAGATTTACGGGGGCCTGTTGCAATACGATTAACAAGCACGCCGCCATGGGGTTGATTCATTGATTAGATTTTAATTTATTTTTAGGAAGGAACGATAATTAATCTTCAGCGGGAATGTAGTTGTTCGAGATAAGCCACTCAATCACATCCTGAGCGCATTCTTCAAGAGATTTTTCGCCCGTTTTCACCGATAACTCGGGATTTTGGGGAGCTTCATATGGAGAGTCAATGCCCGTAAATTGCTTGATCTCGCCAGCGCGGGCTTTTTTATACAACCCTTTAGGATCGCGGGATTCACATACTTCAAGTGATGCATCGATGAAAATCTCAACAAACTCTCCTGAAGTCACTATTGAACGAACCATCTCACGATCAGAACGGAACGGAGAGATAAAAGCAGTGGAAACAATAATTCCGGCGTCTACGAATAGTTTAGCTACTTCTCCAATACGACGGATGTTTTCTTTACGATCTTCTTCGGAAAACCCTAATCCCTTATTTAATCCCATGCGAACATTATCGCCATCAAGTATGTAGGTATGAAGACCCATGTCAAAGAGCTTCTCTTCCACCTTATTTGCAAGTGTCGATTTGCCTGAGCCGGAAAGGCCTGTGTACCATAGTATGCAGGATTTATGACGCTTTAATTC
>JACCZZ010000169.1 GCA_013695715.1 Chitinophagales bacterium
GCCGGCTCACACCCGGAAACTGCTTTTGATAATTATCAATGATCTCCTTTGCTTCGGCACGCGATATCCGCAGCGTTTGAGACAAACCAAAAGCTGATTGGCCATAAGCGATCCCGAAGTTCACTGCTTTTGCATTGCGTCGCATATCAGGTGTCACCAGGTCGAGGTCTCTTGAATAAACCCTGGCAGCAGTAGCAGTATGAATGTCTAAACCTTGCCGGAATGCTTCAATCATATTCTCATCTTCGCTCAAGGAAGCTATAATGCGTAATTCAATCTGTGAGTAATCACAGGAGAGAAGCACATGCTCATCATCTCTTGCAATAAAAGCCTTGCGGATTTCTTTGCCTCTATCAGTTCTTATGGGGATATTCTGAAGGTTTGGATCAACAGAGCTTAGACGGCCTGTTGCAGCTATGGCCTGATTGAAGCTGGTATGCACGCGACCGCTTTTATGATTAATCAGTAAAGGAAGTGCATCTACATAAGTGGATTTTAGTTTTGTCCATTCGCGGTAATCCTGAAGATTCTTCGCGATAGCAAAATCATTAGCGAGCTTACTTAAGGTTTCTTCGTCAGTAGAATATTGCCCGGTTTTGGTTTTTTTCCCTACATAAGGAATCTTTAACTTTTCAAACAACACCTCACCAAGCTGTTTGGGTGATGAAAGATTAAACTGAACGCCGGCAAGTTCATATACCGTATTTTCTAATTGCGTTATCTCCTTCTCCATCTGCCTGGAATAATCTTCAAGAAATTGCTTGTCGATTTTTACACCGGCAAATTCCATATCAGTTAGCACCGGAACAAGAGGTACTTCTACGTCGTTAAAAAGCTTTTCTACCTCACGTTCTCTGAGCAATGGAACAAAAATGTTTTTTAGCTGCAGGGTGATATCAGCATCTTCCACAACATAATCTGTCACCTTCGAAATATCTGCTTCACGCATCGTGCCCTGGCTTTTACCTTTTTTTCCTATAATCTCCTCGATGGGAATTGTAGCATAACCAAGATAATTTTCAGCGATAATATCCATAACATGCCTTTGGTCAGGCTCAATCAGATAATGGGCAAGCATGGTATCGAACATAGGACCCTTTACCTCAACGCCATAAGCCTGTAACAGCAGCATGTCATATTTAATGTTCTCACCAATTTTTAAAATGTGCTCATCTTCAAGAATAGGTTTGAAATGTGAAAGAATTTCCATGGTACGGTTGTAGTCGGCAGGTATGGGCACATAATAACCTTCATGAGGCTGAAAGGAAAAAGATATTCCGGCGAGCTCTGCCCGATTTACATTTACATCTGTGGATTCAGTCTCAACCGAAATCTCTTTTTCATTCCGAAGCTTTGCAACGAGTTCGAGTATTTTTATTTCAGTATCAACAAGGTGATAGTTGTGAGGAGTATTAGAAATGTTTTTTACTACGGTTTTCTTTAAAGTAACACCATCAAGAACAGAGGAATCTGTGATAGGTGCTCCTGTATTGCTTTCAAACAATTCGTTTTGCTTTCCTGCAGCAGGGATTACTGCATATCCTTCTCCGATAATTCTCTTTCCAAGGGTACGAAATTCGAGATCGCTAAAAAGCCTGGCAAGCTCTTCCTTGTCGGGCTCTTCCATAATAAGTTTCTCTTCATCCACAGAAACTGGTACTTCTAATATTATTGTTGCGAGTTTCTTTGACAGCAAGGCAATTTCTCTGTTTTCTATTATGGTTTGCTGCAATTTGCCCTTGAGCATTTCTGTATTTGCAAGCAGGTTTTCTATAGAACCAAATTCCTGAATTAACTTTTTAGCCGTTTTTTCTCCAACTCCCGGTATTCCAGGTATGTTATCAATAGAGTCACCCATTAAGCCAAGAATGTCTATGACTTTGCAGGTATCATCAATCTCCCATTTCTTTTTAATTTCCTCCGGACCTAATATCTCTACGGGTCGCCCCTGGTATGCAGGCTTATACATAAAAATGTTCTCGGTTACCAGTTGTCCATAATCTTTATCGGGCGTCACCATATAAACTTTGTAACCATCCTGCTCCGCTTTTTTAGCGAGCGTTCCGATTACATCATCTGCCTCATAACCATCTAATTCAACAATCGGGATTCGGAATGCCTCTATTATTTTGCGTATGTATGGAATTGCAACGGTGATATCTTCTGGCTGGTCCTGACGGTTTGCTTTATATTCTACAAATTCCGTCTGGCGGTTGGTGCGTGCTGCGGTGTCGAAGCAAACAGCTATGTGTGTAGGTTTTTCTCTATAAATAAGATCAACCAAAGTATTTGTAAATCCAAAAATGGCAGTTGTATTTATCCCTTTGGTATTATAGAATGGAGTTTTACTTAATGCGAAATACGCGCGGTAGATAAGCGCAAATGCATCGAGTAAAAAAAGTCGTTTATCATTATTCATTGGTTACTGATGCCAACTGATTTTGAAGTTAGTAAAATATTGCTGCAAGTCACAATAGATTAATAAGGCAGCAAAGAAGTAAATAATATAGTATCACCCAAGTGCTTCCCAATATTCAACTGCTCTTCTGAAATGTGGAATCACAATGGTTCCGCCAACTATATTCGCGATAGCAAATACCTCAAAAATTTCAGGCGTAGAAACTCCCTGCTCCTTACATTTTCCGAGGTGATACTTTACACAATCATCACACCGGAGCACCATTGATGCTACGAGACCTAACATCTCTTTTGTTTTTACATCTAAGACTCCTTCTGCATAAGTATTGGTATCAAGATTATATAATCGGTTTATCACTTTATTATTCTGCGCGAGAATCTTCTCATTCATTTGTTCGCGATAATTATTGAAATTTTCTACAAGCTGATGCATGATTTAAGTTTTGATTATTGCCGATCTGCAGAACTGCAAATAATTATCTTTGCCGTCCTTAATTCATCAAAGTAAACTTAAAAAAAATTTAAACCATGAATAAGACACTTATCGTCGTCGGTATCATTGTGCTGATAATCATAATTCTGTATTCTACCTTCAAAGGGGCCTTTAACACTATGGTTACCAAGAGCCAGGATACAGAAGCGAAGTGGGCATCAGTAGAAAGTCAATATCAGCGTCGGAATGATCTCTACAACAGCGTGGTAAAGGTGATACAGGGTTCTGCTGAGTTTGAGCGGGGCACATTAAGAGATGTTATTGAGGCACGGGCTCGTGCCACATCTGTTACCGTTGATCCCACAAAGCTTACTCCGGAGTCAATTCAGCAGTTTCAACAGGCACAGGATCAATTCAGCAGCGCCTTCAGCCGGTTGCTTGTAGTAGCTGAACGATATCCTACATTACAAACCACCCAGCAATTTAGAGATTTTCAAACCCAGATTGAGGGTACCGAAAACCGCATTAACAAGTCGCGGGACGATTTCAACTTGTCAGTTCAGGATTATAACACATATATTAAGAGATTTCCATCAAATTTTATGGCGGGTATGTTTGGATTCAGTGACAAAGGATACTTTAGATCTAATCCGGGAAGTGAAAACCCTCCCAATATAGATTTCAATATGAATTCCAATTCTGCTGTTCCCGACACTTCGCGATAATAATTCTTATAAAATGGCGACCTCTCAGACTTTTCTCTCACCTAAAGACAGAGAACTGATCGTTTATGCCATCAGGGAAGCTGAGAAACAATCGCCTGGAGAAATTCGGGTATACTTTGAAAAGCGTTGCAAGACAGACCCGATGGATCGTGCAGTTCAACTCTTTGATACATTGAAAATGAATGCAACGGCGGAACATACGGGCATTTTGATTTATGTGGCATACGTTGACCGCGTATTCGCAATAATAGGGGATGAAGGAATAAATGCAAAAGTACCTGCTAACTTTTGGGATGAAACCAAAACTATCATGCAAAATTATTTTCAGCAGGAAAAATTCCGTGATGGATTGGTTGAAGGAATAAAGCTTTCGGGTGAACAGCTTAGTAAATTTTTTACCTCAGGTAAAGAAAATAAAAATGAGATCTCAGACGACATTGTGATGGGTGATGAATAAATCAAATTCCTGTTTTTTTCTTTTCCTTTTATTTATAATTGTACGACAAAGTACTTTTGCCTTTACTATTCCCGCAAGGCCAAATCCTCCACGGCTCGTAAACGATTTTGCTAATGTTCTGTCCCCTGATGAAAACCAGCTGCTTGAATCAAAGCTCGTAGCATATAGCGACTCTACATCAAATCAGATCGCTGTTGTGATCATACCATCGTTAGATGGAGATATTATTGAGCAAGTTGCTTATCGTATTGGTGATTCGTGGGGTGTAGGTGGAAAAAACCAGGATAACGGCATGGTGATTCTTGTCGCTGTGGATGATCGACAGGTAACTATGCAAACAGGCCGTGGAATGGAAGGACCCGTACCTGATATTACCGCTAAAAAAATCATTGAAAATATCATTGTTCCTGAGTTCAAAAGCAACAGCTACTATGCAGGTCTTGACAAGGCTACAGATGCAATAATTAAGCTTGCCGCTGGTGAGTTTGTAGATGAACTGGAGAATAAGCCTGCTGATGAGGGGCTTCCTGCAGGTCTGATATTTCTTATCATCATTATTATTCTCCTTATACTCTCTCGCCGCAATCGTGGTGGAGGAGGAATTTTAAGTCGTCGTGGCTCCTTTATGGGGCCTATACTTTGGGGTGGTGGCTTAGGAAGGGGATTTGGCGGTGGTGGTTTTGGCGGAGGTGGCGGAGGTGGTTTTGGAGGCTTTGGTGGTGGAAGCTTTGGCGGCGGGGGAGCGAGTGGAAGATGGTAAGTAACTAATTTATTTAGATGGTGATTTTGTATTTAGTTTAAATGCGACAACATATGAGTTCGCAGCAGTTCAGATTTGCCTATTTTTTTGTTTGTACTGTATTCACAATAAATTTTATTTCGTGCCGCTCCACCGGCAATCATCATCCTGAATTGGAGAAATATTTCGACGCATATAATGTACAGGGCTGCTTTGAAGTTTTCCATTTACAAAAATCAGAATTCATAGATTATAATTATGATAGGTGCAGCCAGAGATTCATTCCAGCCTCTACCTTCGACATTTTTAATTCTCTCGTTGGCCTTCAAACAAAATCAATTCCTGATAAGAACAATATCATTCAATGGGATAGCACTGTCTGGGATTCTCCATTATGGAATCATACCCAGAATTTGAACGAAGCCTTCCGCAACTCCACACTCTGGTATTTTCAGGAAGTTGCGCGGCGCATTACAGCTTCTAAGATGCAGCAATACCTTAACCTGCTGCATTATGGGAATAAGGCAATGGATAGCCCGGTTGATAGTTTTTGGTTTACAGGAGGATTACGAATTTCCTGTGATGAACAAATTGAATTTTTAAGAGATTTCTACCGGAATACTTATCACTTTTCACCTGAAGCAGTAGACTCAGTAAAGAAGATATTATTGCTGGAAGATAGGCCGGGTTACAAGCTGAGCGGCAAATCAGGCTGGGCAGAGATGAAAGGAATAGAAAAGGTTGATAGCAATTTGAATTTCG
>JACCZZ010000183.1 GCA_013695715.1 Chitinophagales bacterium
TGGTGACTTTGGCGAGCGGGCCCACCTCTTCCCATTCCGAACAGAGAAGTTAAGCCGCTCAGCGCTGATGGTACTGCACCAACATGCGGGAGAGTAAGTCGTTGCCAGATCCTTAAAGCCCTGACCAGAAATGGTCGGGGTTTTTATTTAGGATGCTACAGAAACTGAGAATATTTAGATTCTTTGGTTTTCCTCCCAAAATTGTTAGCTAATATTTTCCAACATAGAGCCCCAAGTCCTTTCCATCTAAGTATTTGAGTGAACAGACCATAATTTTATTGTCTTTTATCACTCTCTTCTTAAGAATGAACAATCAATTCATTGCTTCAAAAATTTTCCTACTTCACAAAAGCCAGTTTTTTCATAAATGAGTTTCACTGTGTAGAATCCAGGAAATAAATTTTTTGTGTTAATTTGAATATTGTTATTAGGGTGATCTCCGGTATTGAAAAAATTAATTTGCCTTCCCTGCAAATCATTAACTTGTATGCTTACCTTATTAGGTGTAGTGGATTTTATGATAAGAAAATCTTGAACCGGATTAGGGAACATGGAAATGTGAGTCACAGAAGGAGTAATTACTATTGAAGGATCCTCACCTGTTAATTTCACAATCCAATAGTCAGAGTAAACGTTTGTATTATGATGTTCGGTTACATCACCATCAACAGATTTTGAATCACCTGCAACGACTAAATTGCCGTCGGAAGATTGACAAATGGCATAAGGTATTTCGTCATTTGTACCACCCAAACATTTCTGATGTAGAAGATTACCTGCATAGTCAAGTGTTGCAACCCAATAATCAGTAAAGCCATGCCAGCCCTGGACATCCCCGTCATTTGAAGTAGTATGTCCTGCAACTCCATAACCATTCGTTGTTTGAATAGCGGACCAAGCACCATCATATAGAGTTCCTCCAAGTGAATTTTGCCATTGAATGTTACCCAAAGAATCCAATTTCAAAATCCAAAAATCAGATGAATCTGCGCCACCATGATGATTGGTAATATCACCATCTGCAGATCTGGATTGTCCACCGACGATGAATCCTTTATCTGTTGTTTGTTGAATGGATTGCGTATAATCATCACCCGTACCTCCATATGAATTCTGCCATTGGATATCACCGCTTCCATTAAGTTTGACAATCCAATAATCAAAAGTGCTTGATGAGCCGTGATGACCACTTACATCAATGTCATCTGATGCGGAGTACCCGGCAACTGCATAACCTGAATCAGAAGTTTGAACTACTTCAGGTGCTCGATCAGTATCCGAACCACCCAAAGTTTTTTGCCATTCCAGATTACCAGAAGAATCAAGCTTTACGATCCAGATATCAGAAGAAAGCCATGAACCGTAATGAACTGTTATGTCACCATCATCTGACCATGACCATCCCGTAATAATGAAACCATCATCATAGGTTTGTTGAATTGACCAGGAAAATTCCCAATCTGTACCGCCAAGGGATTTCTCCCATTGAATATTGCCATTCTCATCGGTCTTCACAACCCAAATGTCCCATAATCCTATATGATTACTGATATCCTGATCGAAGGAAGCTGACCATCCACAAATAATATAACCACTATCGCTCGTTTGCTGAACCGACTTAGCAATGTCCTCGCCCGACCCTCCGTAAGATTTTTGCCATTGTATTTCTCCAGAAGAATCTAATTTAACCAGCCAATAATCTCCATACCCCTTTTGAACCGTTACATCACCATCAATAGAATAAGTGATACCAGCAACTATATATCCACCATCATTGGTGTTCTGAATGTCGTAGGCTTCGTCATTATTGGATCCACCAAGTGACTTCTCCCATAAAATAGATAGGGGAAGTTGTGCCCAAGAAGAACTATGGAAAATAAATACTATGCATAAAAAGACATACGTTCGATTTTTCATAACATACTTTTACTTCCAAATTTAAGGTATTTGGAAATAAATTCTCTATAAAGCCTCTAAGGTGGTGGTATAGGGCTACCTGAGCAATTTGTACTCGAGTCGCAAGAGGAAGGTAGTACTCATAGAACTACAGTATGCGAAGAAAAAATTCACCTCATCTCTTGTTGACACATCTTAGTTAAATTTCGTCACTCTCAAGACATTCATTTCCACTTCCATTTAAAAAAACGCCTCAGTTTTGAGACGGCCTCTTTCTTTTATTCTATTCTGCTAAAAGCAGTCAACTTAACTGTTATGGACATTCACCATTTTTTGATTTTGTTTTGCATGGGGAGTAAATATCAGTCTTAATGTTGAGTCATTAGAAAAATAGCCAATCACCCAATCAATAAAAACAAAGATCTTGTTTTTCATTCCCATGAGGAGCACCAGGTGCAGTGCCATCCAAATGAACCACGCGAAAAATCCCTGAAAGCTCACCAGAGGCAGATCGGCTACAGCCTTATGCTTACCTACTGTAGCCATTGATCCCTTATCATGATATTCATACTGAATTAGGGGTTTGTTGGAAAGGATATTTTTGAAATTCTTTCCCAGAACTTTCGCCTGACCCAAAGCGACATTCGCCACTTGTGGATGCCCGTTCGGGTATTTATCTGTTACCATATTTGCTATATCACCTATGGCATAGATATTTGCATATCCCTCAATGCGGCTGAACCTATCTACTTTTAGCCTGTTTCCGCGTACTACTATTTCTTTGTTGATGCCTTCTATCAGGTTGCCCTTGATTCCTGCAGTCCAAACCACTGTATTGCTGGGAATGGAAGAGCCATCACCAAGAAGCACTTTTGAACCATCATAATCTTTGACCTGTGTATTCGTCATCACCTGCACACCTAACTCTTCGAGATACTGCCTTGATTTAGACGAAGATTTTTCGCTCATATTGCCAAGAGTCTTAGGCGAGCTTTCTACCATGATGATCTTCATTTTGCTGAAATCAAGCTCGGGGTAGTCATTTGGAAAAACATGTCGCCGCATTTCTGCAAAAGCTCCAGACAACTCCACGCCCGTTGGGCCACCACCTACAATCACAAAATTCATCAACGCTTCCTTTTTTGCTTCACTCGCTACAAGTGCCTCCTCGAAATTCTGTAACACATGCTGACGAAGATTGATAGCCTCTGACGTAGATTTCATAGGATAAGACCATGTCTCCAGATTCTTATTGCCGAAAAAGTTAGTTGTAGCACCGGTAGCCAATACCAGATGGTCGTAATTGAATTCGCCTATATCTGTTTTGATCTTATTTTCTGCAGAAACAACCTGCTGCACCTCCGCATAGCGAATTCTCACATTTTTTGAGTGATGAAATATCCATCTAAACGGGAAGGAGATGCTGGAGGGTTCGAGCCCTGCAGTTGCAACCTGATAAAATAGAGGTTGAAATTGGTGGTGATTTACTTTATCAATGAGCAGCACATGGTAAGAGGTATTATTAAGAACTTCAGCCAACTTCAGCCCGGCAAATCCACCGCCGATAATAATAATGCGTGTCATTAAGTCAAGGTCATTTATGAAAACAGCAGTGCGAATTCGCTGAAAAGTAATTGTTTTTAATCACTCTATTCTGCTGCTAATGGAAGATAAGATGTGTGGTAATGATTTGAATTTAGTTGTTGAAAAAGTTTAGCAGAGCATAAAAGCGTTCTTATTTCATTTCAAAAATAGAATCTATGAACAAATAGCAACCTAATGAGAGACCAATGATAAGAAGAAAACAATTGCAGAATAATTGCTATAGAAACACTCTTGAAGCCAGGCAGAAGAACTCTGTCTAAATATCCTAATTAAAGCCTTTGAAATTCGAACTGAGGATACCCTTTTTCACCAGCTTCATTATAGAAATCTATAAAATGAAGTTTCCAGTAAACTCCCTCCATATCACGTAAGATATAATTCACATTTTGATGAACCATATATAATTGGCTGCTAAAATCGAAATGCTTCCAGTTCCATCCAATCACATCACGGTTATTCGAATAGATTAATGAAGTGACTTTCTGATAATCTATTTCAGTAAAGGTCATTGAAGAGTCGACAGCAACAGAAATTTCGGGATTGATCAGTACGCCTGTAACGAGGTAAGGTAAAGCAGGATCCTCATCATAGAAAATATAACGATATCGGGTAAAGAGCATATCCCATTGTTGCTTGGCAGGCTCTATATTTAAAACAGAGCCCCCATCATCAAAAGTAAAATAAGCGTATGAACTAAGGTTGCTTTTCGGCACATACAGAATGCCCTGTTCTGAACCATCGAGGTTTGAAAACTGGATTTCATATTTCGTTTCATCCCCGCTTTGAAAAATAATCTTCTTATACCTCTCTGCAGCAGGTTTGCTGTTACCACGATCTAAAACATACACCAATCTCACATCGCGCCAATCGCCTATTGCAGTTGAATCCGGATTCCAGCTTGCTTCATCCCAATGCCATGATGCTCCAGTCGTATCCTGCACTGCATCAAAATCTTGCGTATTCATATTTGCTATTAAGGCAAAGTTGCCTCCATTCAACCAAATGTGCCAATCGGTTGGGTTAGACTGAAAACATAAATCCCATGAGCTATACTAACTTCCAAGGGTATCAGTTGTATTTAAGTCAAAATATTGTTGCCTGTGGTAATCTTCTCCCTGTGAAATGCGAAATATCTGGGCATCTCCTGGTGGCGGAAGTGTTACAGACTCATCTTCCTTAAAACAAGAAGATATAATCAACAGCAACATAAGCGCTAAGACATAGGAAATGTTATATTTTTTAATAAGGTTCATAAGTATTTATCAGCGCGCTTCTTTATTTGTCTAATACAAAATTACAGCATCTGCTATTTATTTTTTATTGCTTAGATTCTGATTTACTCTCACTATACAATTTTACTCGTAAGCTTGCAAATACAAATCTCCCCATTGAATAGGGAAGGCTATCACCACCTGAAGTGTGTATTGATGCTTGCAATGAATTAGTTTGAATATCTATAACGTTAAAAAGATTTTTAACACCCATGCTTAATGCCAGGTGCGTTTTCCACAAGTACTTGGTAATAGAAACATCAACCATAGTAAATGCTTCTATAAATGTTTGATATGAATTACCATTCTCATCTATACTAAAACCAGGAGTAGTACCTGTACTTTTAAAAAAAACAGCTCCCTCCATGCCAGGGTCCTTCAAAGTGATTAATAAATTATTCTGTAACTCTGGCGTCCATGAAAATTTATCAACGTTTAAAGAATCAGACAATGTGTTGTATGATCCCAGCATAGAAAAGCCGGTACTATAAGAGAAATTTTTGGTTTTATATGATGCTTCAATAGTGCCTCCTGCAGATTTGTACTTATCAATATTTATATAAGTATAAAGCTGCGTTACGGGTTCCACTAATGCCAGAGTTATTATGTCATCAATATCGTTGTAGAATAGTGAAATCTGCGCTTTTACTTTAGCTGATGTCATAACATGGTTTCCTGTAAAGGAAAGATCGTAATGATCAGAATGCTCAGCCTTAAGATTATTATTGCCCGAGATATTATGGTTTACATCAACAAAATAAAGGTCTAATTCTTTTAAAGAAGGCGATCTAAACCCGCGGGCATAAGATGCACGAAAAGAAGTGTTTTCCGAAAAATTGTATTTGATATTAATTGACGGTGTTACCGGAGCACCATAGCGGGTATTATATGAGTAACGCACACCCGGACGAATTAAAATATTAGGAATAGGATGGAATTCTACACTTCCAAAAAGGGCATAATCATTTATTTGCTGAAAGCCAGTGGTTATTTTATTACCCTCACCCGATTCAAAGTTTACATCATATCCTAATTGATAATTTATTTTATTTAATGGGATATTAGTACTATAAGTTCCACGGAATGCAAAAGAGTAAAAAGTAGAAGTATCCTGAATTTCATCACCAGTTAATAATGTTTGATCCAGAGTAACTAAATCTTTGCGAAATGTATTTTTAATATGGCGGTAATTAGAATATGCATTTATCAACTGCAGCTTTGCTTTCTTCATGCGCCATTCATATACCAGAGATTCATTGAGTCTTCTTGTGAAATAATAATCATCAAATCCATAAGCCTGGTAAGGCGTTAGAACAGGATTCCCTTTATTTTGAATTTTCTGATTAAAATATTCACTCTTTACACTAGCGCTGTGAAAATCGCCTGTATAATTATAGTTAATAGATCCAAAATACTGTTCTCTGGGTTTCCATTCAAGAAAGCGTGAGGTATCAACAGGCGAATAGCCATCAAAGAACTTACGACCGCCAGAAATCGAAAGAGCGTTACTATTTTTTCTCCATAGCAAAGCTCCATCACCATTGTATGTACCCACTGATTCTGTGTACAAATTCACATTTGCTTCAAAAGGATAGCTGCTACTTTTGCGGGTGACAATATTTATGATACCACCGATAGCGTCAGTACCATAACTTACTGACATTGGTCCTTCAATAATTTCAACGCGATTTACATTATTGAGATTGATTTGACTTAGATCAATATTCCCATTTTCCCTGCCGATAATATTAACTCCATCTACAAGTATCTTAACATTTTGGCCGGAAATTCCGTCTATGGTTGCAGCACTTCCTAAAATGTTATCCTGTGACAATCTAATGTTTAACTGATTAGATAATAGATCGGATAAATCCTGAGCAGCCATAGATCTTATAGTATTTTCATCAATAACCTTTACATTGTAAATTGATTTATCAGACGTATTGATATCATATTGACCTGTTACTACTATCTCATCTAAATCAATAGCCAATTTTGTTAGGTAGAATACATATGAAGAATCAGGGTTAATTGAATCCTCTATTGTCTGAAAGCCAAAGGAGGTTATAAGGATAGATTTTGGATAATGATAAACATTCAATACTTCTCCATTATCATCCGTAATATAAATCTCTTGCTTTTTACCATCCTTAAAATTAAGTGGCTGAAGAATAATCATGGTGCCCTTTGCAGGCTCATTCGTTCCTTTTACGACAACTTTAATTGT